>DASVEF010000282.1:0-34204 GCA_036380715.1 Thermoanaerobaculia bacterium
CGAGGTCGAACGCGGCGGCGCTGCCGCCGAAGTACTCCACGGCGAACCGCCGAGGCGGATCCCGCTCGAGCACCCGGCCGCGCAGGACCTGACCGTTCGTGAAGCGGAATTCGACCACGCCGTCGCTCTCCTCCGCCGAAGCCGCCCAGAAACGGCACCGGCCCTCGGCAGTCGCGAGCATCGCGTAGACCCGCTCGGGAGGAGAGGCGAGATGGACCCGCCAACGGATGATCGACCGGTCTTCCATAACTCCATTTTGTCAGATACCGGTGCGACGTCGAGGCCGGCGGGAGCTGCATGGGAAGCGTCCGGAGTCGCAGGGTACGCGATCAAGATTTCATTGCACGCGCTGAGCGTTGCGCTGCACGCATCCACGATCTTCCCAGATGCGAGCCGCGGCAGGTTGAACGCCGTGCGCTCCTCGTTGTCTGCGGGCTGCGCCTCGCGGAACGTGGCCGCCATATCGCCGTTCGCGTGCGGCGCCTCGTTCAACGAGGTCCGAACACCGCTGCACGCGATCCGCGTTGCATGCATGCAGGCCGGGTCACGCTGCACGCCTGCACGATCTTGACGGATGCGAACCGCGGCAGGATGGACGCCGTGGGCGCCTCGCTGCCTGCGGTTTGCGTCTCGCGGATCGTGGCTGGAAGATCGTCGTGCGCGGCCGGCGCCTCGTTCAACGAGATCCGAGCGCCGCTGCACGCGATCCGCGTCATGTCGTACGCGAGGCGGGCCACGCCGCACGCACTCACGATCTTCCCCAATGCGACTCGAGGCGCGCTGGATGCGGCCGGCGTGGTCTTGAACGCGATCCGGACACCGCAGACGCGATCAGCGTGGCACTGCATGCGGGCCAGGACACCCTCCGCGCATCCACGATCTTCCCGGATGCGAACCGCGGCAGGATGGACGCCGTGTGCGCCTCGCTGCCTGCGGTTTGCGTCTCGCGGATCGTGGCTGGAAGATCGTCGTGCGCGGCCGGCGCCTCGTTCAACGAGATCCGAGCGCCGCTGCACGCGATCCGCGTCATGTCGTACGCGAGGCGGGTCACGCCGCACGCACTCACGATCTTCCCCAATGCGACTCGAGGCGCGCTGGACGCGGCCGGCGTGGCCTTGAACGCGATCCGGACACCGCGGACGCGGTCAGCGTGGCACTGCATGCGGGCCAGGACACCCTCCGCGCATCCACGATCTTCCCGGATGCAAACCGCGGCAGGTTGAACGCCGTGCGCTCCTCGTTGTCTGCGGGCTGCGCCTCGCGGAACGCGATCAGAGCGCCGCTGCACGCGGCCGGCGCCTCGTGGAGCGCGGACTGGACGCCGCTGCACGCGGTCAGCGAGGCGTTGGCTGCGCGCAGCCGGGAAGGAGGCCGTGCCGTGCCGGCGCGGCCTCCCTCGCGGGCGACTACTCCTCGAGCAGCTCGTCGTCCGGCAGCTGGCTCGATCTCAGCTCTTCCAGCAGCGCACGGTACTCGGCGAGACCGGCGCGGATGCCTTCGGCCTGCCGGCCCTCCGGGAACGAGCCTGCCAGCCTCTCGAGCGTGGCTTCCAACTGCCGGCTGCGAGGGGTTTCCGGCGGGCCCTTGGGGCCTCCCGACTGGATGAAGTACCCCAACTCCGGATCTTCCCGGAGCACCTCCCAGATCGAGCGGTCCACGCCCTGCGGCTCCCGGATATCGATCTCGAGGACTCCGGACTCCACGGTGCCGCCTTCCGTCTGCAGGACCGCCTTCAGGCGGTAGGCGCCCGGCCGCGCAAAGGCGTATTCGGTCCCCAACCGTTTGCCGTTGATCTCTCTGGCGTACATCTCACTCAGATGGCCGGTCTCCTGAGAGTGGTTGTAGAGCACCGTGGCGGCCGTCTCGAAGCTGCCGCCCGGCGGGATCTCGACCTGAGGCGCCCCCACGACGTCCTTGAGCCCCCATCCCGGGCCGAGATACTCCTTGAAATCTCCCCCCTCGGAGGCGATGAAGACCCGGACCGCACCCGTCCAGACATCGGTGACGGTGGACAGGGATACTGTCCGCCCGGTCTGGTTGCTCACTTTGATGTCGAGGCTCAACAACTCGCCCAAGGCGTAGCTCGGCTTGGACGACCGGAGGGTCAGTGCGAGGCCGCCGGCACCGTTCTCCGAGGGGGCGCCGAGCACCGGCCCGGCTGTGCTGCTCATCAACGCGACCGCCAGCAGCGAGCGGATCATCTTCCGTTTCATGGCGTTCTCCTTTGTTGCCTGAGGCTAGGGGTGACTCAGGCTCCTGATCCTGTCCAGGGTGACGTCCGTGAAGACCGTGCTCGTCGGGGTCATCAATCCGCCGTCCGTGTGCTGCCCGTTGAACAGGTGCCCGATCTCGTGAGCGGTCGTCACCGCGTTGATTCCGCTGACGACGGTCGCCGCTTCGCGCCCGACCTCGTTGTACACACTGGCTCCACGCCCGTTGATCGCGTCGACGATGCCCAAGGTCGCGACGGGCTCAGTGACGGGATCCATGTCTTCCCGCCGGATGAACTGGTAGGCTCCCAGCAGGTAGATGGTCCAGAAGTCATCGTCGGCCTCCGTCCCGACGGAGTCGAAGTCGTAGGTCGCGATGATCGCTGTCGGGGCGTCTTTCGCGACGTTGAGGACGAACGGCACGAGATCGTTGTTGTCGCCGATGTCGTAGATCGGCCTGACATACGCGGGAGCAAAGACGTTCTGGCCTGGGTCGTCGCTGTCCTGCACCAGGCTGGTATCCGGAGCGGTCACGTTTTCTCCGTCGTCTCCGTCGAGCGCATTGGACGGGTCGTCGCTGTTGAAGTCGTCATCGTCCACCAGCACGTAGGCCCGTCCGGCCAAGGCCGTGCCCGGGGGGACACCACCAGAAAAAACGCTGATCGTACCCCGGGTGTTGTCGGTGACCGGGAAGCCTCCTAGACCATCGATCATCATGACCCCGCCCTGGAAGCGAGATCTTTCGAGCCGCTGCCGGACGGAGAGCTGCGCCGTGCGGGCGGTCGCGTTGAGCCGCGCCCGCGTGATCGTTCCCGTCACCCGGTTCCCCGAAACCAACCCCATCGAGTCCATCTCGATGTGCACCCGCCGCCAGACGGTGAGCATGTCCGTCACGTTCGCCCGCTGGGTTGGCAGGGTGTTGCCACCGCCGTCACTCAGGTCCGTGCCGTTCACCACCACGCCGCCGAGGGAGGCCGAGTTGCACGCCGCGGCGATCCGGAAGTTGTCGCCGGGCTGCATGGTGACCGTGAGCTCGACCTGCGCGGCCCCGCTGTCGTCGGTCTGCGCCGATGCGGCGCTCAAAGTCCCCGCCTGCGGCGTCCCCCGGTTGTCGTTGCCGTTCGCGCCGTTGGGGTCGACCGGAATGGCGTCCGATGACGGGTCGTCGACGTCGAACGTCCGGAAGAAGATCGGCATGTCGGGCGACGGCGACGACAGCGTCGCCCTCACCCGCACCTGCCGCCGGTCGACGTCGTCGTCCGCGGTCTGCTTGTCCGGGAAGATTCGCTGGCCGCCGCCCGCGTTCGGGTTGTTGTCCAGCGGGTTGTCGATCGCCTCGAGCAGGAGCGAGGCAACGTTCCCGACGGCGAGCGTCTGGGGATTGAAGACACAGCCGAGCTGCGCCGAACAGCCGGTGAGGACCGTCTCGCCCACCGTCTCGCCCTGCACGAAAATCGGCGCGCTCACGCCGTTGCCGTTGCCGTCGAGGGCCACCGGCAGCATCACGGACTGGGAGAAGGGACCGGTCTCGGACAGGGAAATCCCGATGACGCCCGCCACGGAGTGCGCCACGTCGAACGCGACGACTGAGTTCGGGGGGCCGAAGTGGACCTCGATCACGAACCCCGTGACGTCGTCCAGGCAGAGGGTGAAGTCCGCCGCCTGGTCGAGAGTCTTCGACGCCCCGCCGCCCACCCTCTGGAGGGTGACGGTCTGGGCGCCGGCGGCAGACGCGGCGCAAAGGAGTGCTACCAGGAAAGCGCCCCAGGCGCCAGGCCGTATCAACAAACTCATCCTCATGTCACATCCCTTCTCTGGTCAGTCCAACGTTGATCGATGTCGGCGCGCACGGGCTCCCTGCAGCCGGACACGGCCCCGCCGACGACGCTGTGAGCTTCGAAAGATAAAATCGAGACCGGCTGCTGGCATCCACCTATGCCAGGCAGAATTCACAGCCGGTCTATAGGGATGATCAACGGGGGGAAACATTTCAGAGGGCCGATTCCGGAGCGGCACCTCCTGCGGCGGTATTCCGCCTCCGAGGCCGCGACGCGCTAGACTTCCCGGATGGCCACCCACCCCTCGGGCTCCCGCTGGCGGTCCAAGCTCCACGAGGTCATCTTCGAGGCGGACACCCCCTCCGGCAAGGCATTCGATGTCGCGTTGCTCGTCCTCATCCTGGCGAGCGTGCTGGTGGTGGTGCTGGAGAGCGTCCCTTCGGTGCGCGCCGACCATGGCCGGACGCTCTGGGTTGTGGAGTGGGTCTTCACGATCCTGTTCACGGTCGAGTACCTGCTGCGGCTCATTTCCGTGCGACAGCCGGCCCGCTACGCCCGCAGTTTCTTCGGCATCGTGGACCTGCTCGCCGTGCTGCCCACCTACCTGAGCGTGCTGCTGCCGGGAGCCCAGGCGTTCCTGGTGGTGCGGGCGCTGCGGCTGCTGCGGGTGTTCCGAATCCTGAAGCTCGGCGAATTCCTCGGCGAAGCCCGGATGTTGAGCCTGGCCCTGAAGGCGAGCGTCCGCAAGATCTTGGTGTTCCTGGCGGTCGTGCTCGTCCTGGTTCTCATCATCGGCTCGCTGATGTACTTGGTGGAGACGCCAGAGAGCGGGTTCACCAGCATCCCCCAGAGCATCTACTGGGCCATTGTCACCCTGACCACGGTAGGCTACGGGGACATCGCCCCTCAGACGGTGCTCGGGAGGATTCTTGCGTCCCTGGTGATGATCCTCGGCTACGGCCTCATCGCCGTGCCCACGGGGATTGTCACTGTGGAGCTCTCTCAGGGCCGCACCAAGGTGGTGTCCACCCAGGCCTGCCCGAATTGCGGCGTCGGGGGGCACGATTCCGACGCCCGGCACTGCAAGCACTGCGGCGCCCCGCTGGCGGACGGCCCCCTCTAGTTCGGGCACACGCAATCGTCACCGGGAGTCGAGGAGCTCCTCGATCAGCCACACGGTCCAACCACGTGCCATGGCTCACCGTCAGGCGGCATCGGTTTACCGTCAGGCGGTGTCGGTTTACGCGTAGTGTGCGCCGGTTCGCCGTCGAGCGGTGTCGGCTCACCACCAGGCAGTGTGGGCTTACCGTCAGGTGGTGTCGGCTCACCACTGGGCGGTGCCGGTTCGCCGTCAGGCGGTGTCGGTTTACGCGTGGTGTGCGCCGGTTCACCGTCGAGCGGTGTCGGTTTCCGCGTGGTGTGCGCCGGTTCGCGCTCGGCACGCGAAAGGGGCCTGCCGGAGCGGATTCCGGACTCTCCGGGCAGCGACGCGGCGCATCGCATGCTCCGCGAGGATTCGCCGGGCCTCTACGGCGAGGACGGGCCGCCGGCGGGAGCTGGCGGCGGAGGCGGCTCGCTCGGCTGGTCCTTGGGCGGGTCCTGGGGCGGCTGCAGGGTGTAGCCGAGCTGAAGGAACATCTCGACCTGGTCGTTGACGATCCAGGCCTCCCGGATCTTGCCTTCGCCGATGCGGAAGATGGTGATGCCGGTGACCTCGACTTTCTTGGAGGGAGAGAGCTCGCCGGCAGCGGTCGCGGCTCGGACCGTGTAGCGGGCCACCACCTTGTCCCCCTCGGCGATCAGGTCGTCGATCTTGTACTGGATCTCCGGGAAGACCTCGCGCGCCCGCTGCTGCGATCTGCGGATCACCTCCGGGCCGCGCACGCCTTCGGGAGCCCCCGGCGTGCTGTCCACGAAGTCGGCAGAGAGCAGCTCGTCCAGGACCTGCAGGCGGCCGGCGCTCAGGATCTCGTCGATGTAGCGACGGACGAGGGCCTTGTTGGCGGCCGTGGGATCGGCGGGCGGAGCCTCCTGCGCGGCCGCCGGGAGGACGAGCAGGGCCGACGCGACCAGGATTGCGGCAAGTTTCCCGTTCTTCACGATGGCACCTCGTGCCCGGGCATGAATGCCCGGGCTAGAAGAGACGCCGGCTGAAGCCGGCTTCAAGCCCCATTCATGGGGCGCATCTTCTAGCCCGGCGATTCATCGCCGGGCGGAAAGCGGTCTACAGAGTCTCGAAGCAGCCCCGTCCGTGGCAGCAGCTCTCCTCGTCGGCCACCCGGCCGTCGGGACCCAGGCAGGTCATGGTGAGGCTGCACCAGAAGAAGCCGTCCCGGGTGTTCGGGATCGACGGGTCGGGCTCCGCGTCGATGAACATCCCCTTCCAGCGCAGTTGGCAGCAGCAGCCTCCGCCGTTCACCTTCCCCCGGGCGCCTGCGAATTCAGGAGTCACGCTCATGCCATACCTCCTGGCCGGCGGCGGCGAGCAGGGCCCGCCGGACCGCGACCCGCGCCAGTTGGATCTTGTAGCGGTTCTTCGACAGCGCTTTCGCGCCCTGGACCGCGGCTTCACCCGCCTTCTCCGCCACGGCGGCGTCGACGGCCTTGCCCTGGAGGAGCTGCTCCGCTTCCGCGGCCACCCAGGGGATCGGGGCTACCTGTCCCAGGACCACCCGCGCCCGCGTCACCAGGCCGCTCGGGTCCATCTCGAGAGCCACCGAGGCGGTGGCGAGCGACCAGTCGAGGGTCTCGCGCTGCCGCACCTCGTAGCTGGCGATCCGGCGGCCGGCGGGGGGACCGATCGTCACCTCGGTGACGATCTCCCCGGGAGCTAGGTCGTGCTCGCGCTCCCCTTCCCCCTTCGGGATGCGGAAGAAGCGCTCCAGCGGCAGGCGCCTCTCCCCTCCCGGGCCGCGCAGGGCGACCTGGGCGTCGAGCGCGATCAGCAGCGGCGCCAGGGTCGAGGGGCTCACGAAGTAGGCGGGCCCGTCGTTGCCCAGGACCGCGTGGTAGCGGTTGTCTCCTTCGAGGACCATGGACTGGCCGTTGCGCATGGGGAGAAGTCCGAAGCCGTTGCGGAAGTACCAACAGCGGGGGCGCTGACAGAGATTTCCCCCCACGGTCGCCACGTTGCGGATCTGCGGACCCGCGAGCCGGCCGGCGGCCTCGGCCACGGCCGGGTACTCCAGCCGCAACACCGAGTCCGAGGTCATCTCATCCATCGTCGCCAGGGCGCCGAGCCGGAAGCCGGTCTCCGGAGAGTAGCGGATCCCCCGCAGCTCGCGGATCCCTTTCAGATTCACCAGCCGGCCGGGCGTCTCGACGCCGTCTTTCATCAGGCCGAGCAGGTCGCTGCCGCCCGCCAGAGCCGAGGTCCGGCCCGGCTGGGTGGCGAGCAGCTTGACGGCCTGCTCCGTGGTCGTGGGGCTCGCGTACTCGAAGGCCCGCATCAGGCCACTCCCTTTCGATTCGCTGCCAGCGCGTCCAGCACCCGCTGCGGAGTCAGCGGCAGGTAGGGGACGCGCACGCCGACGGCGTTGGCGACCGCGTTGGCGATCGCCGCGCCGGGCGAGATCACCGGCGGCTCGCCCAGGCCGATGACCCCGCGCTCGTCGTAGCCCGGACCGGTCATCATGTGGACCACCAGCTCGCCGACGTCGCCGATGCCGGCCATCCGGTAGGACTCGAAGTCGACGTTCAGCGTGAGGCCGGTCACCGGGTCGATCACCTTCTCCTCCGACAGGGCGTAGGAGATCCCCATGATCAGCCCGCCGTAGACCTGGCTCTCCGCGGTCTTGAGGTCGATGATCAGCCCGCAGTCCTGCACCGCCACCATCTTGTTCATCGTCACGACCCCGGTCTCGACGTCCACCGAGACGTCGGCCATCTGCACGCCGCCGGCGCCGCTGCCGGTCAGCTCACCCGGGCCGGGGTTGGCGCCGGCCGCGGTGACCGGGGTACGGCCGAAGAGGGCGACCGCCTGCCGCCAGGTGAGGCCGCGGTCCGGATCGGCTTTGAGGCGGATGCGGCCGTCCACCGCCTCCAGGCCCTCCGGCTTTGCTCCGAGCCGCGGCGCCGCCTTCTCGAAGATCGTGGCGAGGGCGTTCTGGGCCGCCCGCCGGGCGGCGGCGCTGACGCCGCCCACGGTGGTGCTGCCGCCGGAGCCGCCCGAGGCCGGATAGCGGCTGTCGCCGAGGTGGACTTTGACCGCCCCCAGCGGCAGGCCGAGGGTGTCGGCGACCACAATGGCGATCACCGTGCGGGTGCCGGTGCCGATGTCCTGGGACGCGATCCTGGCTTCGACGCCGCCGTCGGGCTGGATCGTGACCTCGCAGTTGCTGCGATGGCCGCGCCCGCCCCAGGTGTGGATGGAGAGGCCGAGGCCGCGCCGGACCGGTCCCGAGCCGCCCGAGCCCCGCGGCCGCCAGCGCTCGCGCCAGCCCATGAGCTTGTCGGCGATCTCCAGCTCCCCGACGTAGACCTCGGAGAGCCGGCCCAGGATCGGCCGGTTCTTGAGGTAGAAGTCGAGCGGGTTCATGCCCAGCCGGGCGGCCAGGTCGTCCAGGGCCGACATGGAGAGGTAGCAGCCCTGGGGATGGTTCGGCGCCCGCCAGGCGCGCGAGCTCGCGGTGTTCGTGGGCACCGAGGAGTGGATGTGGCGCCGGTTGGGGATCTGGAAGACGTAGGGGAGCGGCGGGCTGCCGGAGCCGCCGAGGCCGCCCGAGCCCCACGATTTCGAGATCCAGGCGGTGACCGTGCCGTCCTCGGCCGCGCCCACCTCGATCTCGGCGTAGGCCGACGGCCGGTCGCCGGCCACGGTCAGCTCGGCGTCCCGCTCCAGCATCAGCTTGACCGGAGCGCCCGCCTGCCGGGACAGCTCGGCGCAGTCGATGCCCCAGCGGTCGGCGCTGAA
This sequence comes from Thermoanaerobaculia bacterium, assembly GCA_036380715.1. Lineage (GTDB taxonomy): Bacteria > Acidobacteriota > Thermoanaerobaculia > Multivoradales > UBA5704 > UBA5704. The sequence continues at coordinate 8,901 of DASVEF010000282.1, forward strand.
CTTGCTGCCGAAGCCGCCGCCCATGTACTCGGTGACGACCCGCACGTTCGACGCGGGGATGCCCAGCCGCTCGGCGAACTGCGGAGCCAGGGCAGAGACCGCCTGGGTCGAGCAGTAGGCCGTCATCTCGTCCTTGCTGGTCCATTCGCAGATCTGCCCGTGGGGCTCCAGGCAGTTGTGGGCCACGACCGGCATGCCGTAGGTCCCCTTGACGCGGACGGCGGCCGCGGCCATGGCCTTGTCGGGATCGCCAACCGTCTCCTCCTGGCCGGGCTTGACCTCCGGCGCCTTGTCGAGGCGCTCCTCGGTGACGAAGTGAGGCAGGACCTCATATTCGACCACGATGGCGCGCACGGCGTCCTCGGCGGCCTCCTCGCTGACCGCGGCGACGACCGCCACGTCGTCGAGCGCCCACCGGATCTCCGCGCCCTCCCCCTGGACGATGCTCACGGCCTTGACCCCCGGCATGGCCCGGGCGGCCGAGACGTCGAGCTTCGCGACCTTCGCGTGGGCGTGCGGGCAGCGCAGCGCCCGGGCGTACAGCATGCCCGGACGGACGATGTCGTACGTGTACTTGGCGGCGCCGGTCACCTTGGCGGGACCGTCGAGGCGGGAGATCCGCTTGCCGATCAGCCGCCGCTCCTCCGGCTTGGGCCAGTCGTGCTCAGCCACGGCCGCCTCCCTTCCCCTTCTTCTTCTTTCTCTTCTTTCTGCGGTTCCGCGGCTGCGCCGGGTCCGCCGCCGGCGGCGCCTCCTGGCGAATGCCGCCCGGCATGATGTTCGGGCTCCCGGCGACGCTCAGCACCGCCTTGCGCATCCCGGCGTAGGTGCCGCAGCGGCAGAAGTTGCCGGACAGGCCGCGGTGGAGGTCGTCGATCGAAGGATTGGGATCGCGGTCGAGAAGGGCCTTGGCGGCCATGAGGAATCCGGGAGTGCAGAAGCCGCACTGCTGGGCGTCGTGATCCACGAAAGCGGCCTGGAGAGGGTGGAGCTTCTCGGGATTCCCCAGCCCCTCGACGGTCTGCACGTCGCGGCCCTGGGCCTCGATGGCCAGCACGCTGCAGGCGTAGACCGATTTACCGTCGAGGATCACGGTGCAGGCGCCGCAGGTGCCGCGGTCGCAGACCTTCTTCGCGCCGGTCAGCTCGAGCTCGTTGCGCAGGGCGTCGAGCAGCGTGATCCGCGGCTCGAGCCGCGCCTGAAACGGCCGGCCGTTGATGCGGAAGCTCATCGGGACCGCGCCGGGTCCCACGATCTCGACTCCAGCCTCCCGCTTCGCCTCGGCCGCGGCGGCTGGAGGTACGCCGCGGAGCAGCCCTGTACCGAGGGCGCCCACCGCCGCGCTGCCACGCAGGAACGCCCGGCGGGAAAGCCCGCCCGGAGGATCTTGGCGCTCACCGTCTCTGGACATCGACACCTCCTGGAGCTCGCGCAAGAAAATACACCACCTCTGAGCCAGGAGGGGAGCGGGACCCTCGGAACCTCGAGAAGGCTCCGTAGCAATTCACTCCGCGGGAGTGGTGAGCGGCGAATCGTGTCGGACGACCACTGGCAACCTGCGGCGGCCGCGGACCCTCCACAACCAATAGAACATCGCGCCGAACAGCAGCAGGATGGGCAGCGCGCGCATCGGCCCCGTCGTGAATGGCTCGGGAAGGATTTTCGCCACGCGCTCGCGGAGCGAGAAGAACGATCCGGCCGCGATGAACAGCGCGAAGCACATGCGCCACAGATGGCGCGCCAGGCGCGGCCCGCCGCGCGGCATGCCGGATCGCATGATGCGCACGTCGCCGGCCGCCGCCAGGATCATGACGGTGGCGAAGATGAAGGACATCACACCGGTCGTGCGCGACGAGACACCGCCGGAGGACAGGTGAGGGCTGTTGAAGGCCTTCACGCCGTTCACGAGGGTGCCGAGCGCGACTCCGACGATGACCGCCAGCGCAACGGCATTGATACGGCGGGTCCATGGCGACACGGGACGAACGGTCGTCAGCGCCGTGCCGACAAAGTAGGCCGTTATCAAGCCGGCGAATACGTTCCCGTCGGTGGGGCTCTTGCTCTTGAGAAACCCCAGGATCGAGCCGCTGAAGCCCATGACGAGCATGGCGTGGACGAACAGCAGCCCGCTGCGGCGGTGGAGGGTCCCGCCTTTCTTCACCAGCAGAGCCACCGCACCGAGGATAATCGCGAGCCCGCCTGCGGCAATGTGGATCGGTAAGAGCATGGGCATGATGGGACCTCCGGACCCTTCGTGAGAGCTTGGTTGCTGCCGTCATTGTGGCGAGGCTTTGCTGAACGGAGGCTGAACGGCCTGTTCAGCGGCCGTTCAGCAGAAACGACCTATGCTGGCGACCGTTCACTGGGAAGAAAAGGAGAGCTTCGAATGAAACACAACGGACTGTGGACCATAGCCTCTCTGCTCACGGCCCTCTTCATGTCGTTTCACCTGGCGGACGACATCGTCCGTGGGTTCGAGAAGGGAGGGCCCTCGAACCTTCTTGCGGTGCCCATCCTGGTCACCTGGCTGTACGGAACGCTGGTGCTCGCCGAACGGCGATCGGGCTACGTCATCGTCCTCCTCGGCTCGCTCCTCGGAGCGTACGTTCCCGTCCTCCACTTCCAGGCGGCGGGAGGCGTCGCCGGCGGCAAGATCGCGCAGTCCAGCGGAGCCTTCTTCTGGGTCTGGACGCTCCTCGCGCTCGGCGTGTGCGCGCTCTTCTCCGTCATCCTCTCGGCACACGGGCTGTGGAAACTGCAGCGGGGCCGGTCCCGGAAGTCGGAGCTCGAGACTCGTTAGGCCGGTGCCGGCGAACCGCGTATGATGGGGCCGTCGGCCGTGGCGGTTCTCTCTCTGAAGCTGGAATGAGAATCCTGATCGTCGAGGACGAGTCTCTGCTGGCCAACCGTCTCGCCACCACACTCGGTGAACGCGGGTATGCGGTCGACATTGCCAGGGACGGAGAGCGCGGCGACTTTCTCGCCAGCACCGAGCAATACGACGCGGTCATTCTCGATCTCGGGTTGCCGCGTGTCGACGGGTTGACGCTGCTCGAGCGCTGGCGCGCCGGCGGGATCGGCGTGCCGGTGCTGGTTCTCACCGCCCGCGGAAGCTGGAGCGAGAAAGTACGCGGCATCGACAGCGGCGCGGACGACTACCTCACCAAGCCATTCCAGATGGAGGAGCTCCTGGCGCGGTTGCGCGCTCTGATCCGGCGATCGAGCGGACAGCTCACGCCCGAGCTGCGGTGCGGCGCCGTGGTGCTCGACCCGAGAACGTCGCAGGTCACTCTCGATGGGCAGCCGGTGAAGCTGACCAGCCATGAGCTTCGCGTGCTCTCGTATCTCATGCACCATCGCGGCCGCGTCGTTTCGCAGCGCGAGCTGACCGAGCACATCTACGCGCAGACGTTCGACCGCGATTCGAACACCGTCGAAGTTTTCATCGCGCGTCTTCGACGGAAGCTCGGTGCCTCGACGATCGAGACCGTCCGCGGACTCGGTTATCGCATCCGGACGGAATCGTGAAGGGCTCTCTCCGCACACGCCTGACCGTGGGAGCGCTCGTCTGGATGACGGCGGTGCTTCTCGTGGTCTCTGCTCAGCTGCTCACGATCATCCGGAACCATCCGGAGCACACGATAGGGGCGGTGACGTATTTCACCGCGCTGGGAGGCGGCGCCGTAGCGTTCATCGTGTGGGGATTGTTCCTCGTGCGAAGAGCGCTCGCGCCGTTCGGGACTCTTCGCGCCAGCCTGTCTTCGGTGCGCGAGGGACGCAGCCAGCGAATCGAAGGCGACCACCCGGCCGAAGTGCAGCCGCTCGTGAACGATCTGAATGCGCTGCTCGAAGACCGTGAGCGCGCGATCACCCGGGCCCTCACCACGGCAGGAGATCTCGCGCACGGATTGAAGACGCCCCTCGCGGTGCTCGCGCAGGAGGCGGAACAGGCCGACGCCGCGGGCCATCACGATCTCGCGACGACGCTCCGTCAGCAGGTCGAGCGGATGCAGCGGCAGGTCGACTATCACCTGGCTCGAGCCCGTGCGACCGCATCGGCGCGTGCAGCGCCTGGGCTCCGGTGCTCTGTCCTTCCGTCCGTCGAAGGTCTCGTGCGCACGATGCGGCGCCTGCACGCGGGACGCGAGCTGAGGATCGACGCCGATGTTTCGCCCGCGCACGAGATCCGGGGCCGCAAGGAAGACCTCGACGAGATGCTGGGGAATCTGCTCGACAACGCGTGCAAGTGGGCGCGCTCCCGAGTCGCCATTTCGTCAGCCATCGACGACACCCAACTCTTGATCTCGGTGGATGACGATGGGCCGGGCCTCGATCCATCCATGCGCGCTCAGGTGCTGCAGCGAGGAGTGCGGGCCGACCAGCAGGTCCGGGGATCAGGGCTCGGTCTCGCGATCGTCAGCGACCTCGCCGAGCTCTACGGTGGTTCTGTCACGCTGGAGCCCTCGCCGCTCGGCGGGACGCGCGCCCGGCTCCAGCTTCCACGGCTCTGACAGACCTGTCGGAGGCTACCGGACGCGCAGGCCCGGGAAGGTCTGCGTATCCGAACCCTGATAGAGATGGATGACCAGCTCGTCGATCGCGAAGACGATCCGCTGCGTGCTCGCCGGGCAGTCCCGGGTCGGGTTGCCGCCCACGCGGAAGGTGTTGTGGCGGGCGCCCTTGCCATACCAGGTGATCTCGTATTCGACGGGGCCGTCGGGTGCCGGATCACCGCAGCCGCCACGCTGCGTCGCGACCTGGCCTTCCTGGAGCGCCCGGTGCAGCTCCGCGATGTCCTGAGGACGGGCCTCGCCCCGGGTGATCCGCGCCGGCTGGTTCTCCCGGGTCTCGACGATCTCGGTGGCGCCCCCGGCGTGAATGGTGAGCGACGTGTGGATGAATTCCGCCGCGATCGTCACCGTGTCGAACTCGATGTGCAGCAGAGGCGGCAGATCGAAGCCGGTCGGCGCGGCGGCGGCAGGCGAGGCGACGGCGAGCAGCAGGAGAGCGGCCACGAGAGCAAGAGACTTCATCGGAGGTCCTCCTTTTTGAAGACAGTCCGATTCTACAACGGGACCCGGCAGCCTGGGGTTGAAACCCCAGGCTGGGTTGTACCGTCCCTGAGGGCGGGTTTCCGATGGGGGTGTCGCCCGGATGGGCAAACAGCTCAGCCTGGGGTTTCAACCCCAGGCTGGAATCACCAGCCGCACTTCCTCCCCTGGTTCTGCTGGTCCAGCCACTGCTTGAGCGGGGCGAAGTAGTCGAGGATCGCCGTGGCGTCCATCTGCTCCTGGCCGGTGACGGCCTTCAGGGCCTCGGGCCAGGGGCGGCTCTGCCCCATCTCCAGCATCTGGTTCAGGCGCCGGCCGGCCTCCTTGTTGCCGTAGATCGAGCAGCGGTGGAGGGGGCCCTTCTGCCCCGCCACCTGGCACAGCCCGCGGTGGAGCTGGTACTGCAGGATGTGCGCGAGGAAGTAGCGCGTGTACGGCACGTTGCCCGGCACGTGGTACTTGGCGCCCGGATCGAAGTCCTTCTCGCTGCGCGCCACCGGCGGCATGACGCCCTGATACTTCTGGCGCAGCGCCCACCAGGAGGCGTTGTAGTCGGAAGGCTTGACCTCCCCCGAGAACACCTTCCAGCGCCACTGGTCGATCATCAGGCCGAAGGGGAGGAACGCCACCTTCTCCAGCGCCGACCGCATCAGGATGCCGAGGTCCTTGGAGGGGTCCGGCACCTGCTCGATCAGGTCGACCTGCTTCAGGTACTCGGGCGTGATCGACAGCGCGATGACGTCGCCCACCGCCTCGTGGAAGCCGTCGTTGGCGCTGTCCTGATAGAGGAAGGGCTGCTTGTTGTAGGCCCGCTGGTAGAAGTTGTGCCCCAGCTCGTGGTGGATGGTGCGGAAATCCTCCTCGTTGGTCTGGATGCACATTTTGATCCGCAGGTCGTCCTTGTAATCGATGCTCCACGCGCTGGCGTGGCAGACCACGTCGCGGTCCTGCGGCTTGGTGAAGAGCGAGCGCTCCCAGAAGGTGTCGGGGAGCTTCTCGAAGCCCAGCGAGGAGAAGAAGCGTTCGCCGTAGCGCACCATCTCCTGGGCGTCGACCTTCTTCCCCTGCAGCCGCTCGGTCAGGTCGTAACCGGGGTCGGACGTGGGCGGGGCGACCAGGTCGTAGAGGTTGTCCCAGCTCTGCGCCCACATGTTGCCCAGCAGATGGGCCGGGATCGGCTTGTCGAGCGGCACCACGCTGTTGCCGTATTTCTTGTTGAGCCCGGCCCGCACGTGGCAGTGGAGCGCGTCGTAGAGCGGCTTGACCTGCCCCCAGAGGCGGTCGACCTCGGCGGCGAAATCGTCCGGCGGCATGTCGTACTTGGAGCGCCAGAGCGCTCCCACGTCCTTGTAGCCGAGCTCCTTGGCGCCCTCGTTGGCGAGCGACACCAGGCGCTGATAGTCGTCGCGCATGGGCGGAGCGATCGAGTGCCAGCCGGTCCAGGCCTCCAGCAGCTCCTTGGGATCGCGGCTTTTCTCGATGATGTCCGAGAGCTGCTCCAGATCCAGACACTCGCCGCCGGGACGGCAGTACTTGCCGGAGCCGTACGTGCTCTCCAGGCCCGCGGCCAGACGGGTCAGCTCGGTGGTCTTCGCCGGGTCGCTGGGCGCCGGCAGCGTCAGCCCGCGCTTGAGCAGATCGAGGCGCCGCCGCAGGTCCGCCGGCAGCTCCATCTTGTCGTACTCGGCCGCCTTCTTGGCGTAGTCGACAGCGGCCGTCAACAGGACCTCGTTCCGCTTGGCAGCGAGGAGCTCGGTGTCGTGGGTGATGAAGTTGGACTGCACCCACTGGGCGCGGCCGGCCTCGATCCCGAGATCGAGGAGCCGAGCCTCGGCCTCCTCGAGGAATTTCCTGATTTCGTCCACGTTCGCGCTCGCCTCCTTCGCCGCTTCCGCGGGGGCATCCGCGGGCAGAGCGGAAACGGGGACGGCCCCGGCCGCGAGCGCCAGACAGCATCCCGCAATTCGTGCAATAAAGCGCATCATAGAGAGATCCTCCGCGCTGATAAAAACGGTATGCGCGCGCGGCAACGCCGGCGCGCCGGTTCAGATTCGCCAGTATATCGAGGCCTGCAAAGAGGGGACCAGCTCGCACGCCTGCGGTACGCCTGGGGTTGAAACCCCAGGCTGGATCGTTTCGCCCTTCCGGGCGAGGGTGGGAAGGGGGCGTCGCTCCGCAGGAGCGATACAGCCCAGCTGGGGTTTCAACCCCAGGTCACGCCAGGACCGCCGCCATGCGGTCCAGGCCCTCGGCGAGGGCCGCCCGCGAGCAGGCGAAGGAGATGCGGATGTGGTCGTCGGCGCCGAACGCCGAGCCCGGGACCACCACCACCCGCGCCTTCTCCAGGAGGAACTCGGAGAATTCGACCGAGCCCTGCCTCCCGGGCCGGTAGCAGGCGGCGACGTGCGGGAAGGCGTAGAACGACCCGTCGGGAGGACGGCAGCGGAACCCCGGCAGGTCGTTGAGGCGCGGGATCAGCATCTCGCGGCGGGCCTGGTACTCCGCGATCATCTCCTCGACCTTGTCTTCGGCGCGGCGCAGCGCCTCCAGGGCGCCGACCATGGCGAACGAGGTGGGATTGGAGGTCGCGTGGCTCTGGATGATCTCCACGGCGCGGATCACCGCGGGCGGCCCCAGGACGTAGCCGATGCGCCAGCCGGTCATGGCGTAGGTCTTGGAGAAGGAGCCCACCACCACGACCGTCTCCGGGAACTCGGCGGCGAGCGCCGCGGCGCTGGCGTGCTCGAGGCCGTCGTAGACGAAGCGGGCGTAGGTCTCGTCCGAGATCACCAGCAGGCCGCGGCCGGCGGCAAATTCGACGATCGCGCGCAGGTCCTCCGCGCTCACCACGCCCCCCGTGGGATTGCAGGGAGCGTTGAGGAGGATGGCGCGGGTGCGCTCGGTCACCGCGTCGAGGATGGTGCCCGCGTGGATGCGGAAGCCGTCCTCGACCGCGGTCGGCACCTCGACCGGACGGGCGCCGGCGAAGCGGACCTGTTCCGGCAGGCTGACCCAGCAAGGAGAGGGGAGCACCACCTCCTGCCCCTCCTCGAAGACCGCCAGCGCGAGCTCGAAGAGAGCCGCCTTGCCCCCGACCGTGATCACCGCCTGCTTCCCGCTCCAAGGCGAACGGTAGCTCCTCCGGAACCCGTCGGCCACCTCGTCGCGCAGCTCGGGGATGCCGCTGCCGGGCGTGTAGCGGGTGAAGCCCTCGGTCAGAGCCCGGCAGGCGGCGGCGACCGCGACCGGCGGCGACGGGAAGTCGGGCTCGCCGGCGCCGAAATCGACGATCGACACGCCCTGCGCCCGCAGCTCGGAAGCCAGGCGGGAGACGCGGAGCGTGGCGGACTCGCCGATACGGGAGACGCGGGAAGAGAGCTTCACGTCCGCGGATCGTATCAGACGCTACTGCGGCCAGGTGCCCCAGATCGTGCAGAGCGCCGCGCGGTCGAGCGGCATCAGGCGCTCGGACGCTCCGGAGTACACCGGGTTCATCGCCGCGACCGGGGGCGGGCCGATGTGGCCGATCCCCAGCGAGTGGCCGAGCTCGTGCAGGGCCACGGTCTCGACGTCCATACCCGCGCCCGCGGTCGACCAGGAGAAGCCTTCATTGAAGTAGATCTCGTTGGCCGCCGTGTCGAGATGGCCGTCGCGGTCCAGATCCGTGGGATTGCCGTCGGCGCCGACGAAGACGAAGGTGACGGACATGGCGAGGATGTTGTCTCCGTCCCCGGTCACCGCGTCGAAGAACGAGGCGGGCAGCCAGCCGGCCAGCACCACGTCGGCGGTGCGCCAGTTCCCGAAACCCCCGTAGCCAAAGTGCGAGTCGAAGATGTCCGGGTCCGTCCCCTGGTCCGCGCGCTTGACGACCCCGACCCTCTGCAGGCAGGGCTCGGCGCTCCAGGCCGCCATGGCGCGGTCGATCGCCGCCTCCGCGTCCTTGGCGCTCACGCCGGGAGGGCCGTCGATGCTGTCGATCAGGTAGGTCAGGTGCGTGCCGTCCGCGGCCCGGCGGGGATCGCTCGGGACCCAGCGGAAGGGCTGCTGGTGGAGCCGGCTGCTCGCGCGGCCCTGGCCGAGGCTCAGGACCTCGATCTGTTCGACGCGGATGTCCATCCACTGCGCTTTGAGGCCGCCGTTGAAGTCGCCCATTGACACAAGAGTGTAAGGATCACCCTCCTGGGCGCCCGCCGCGAGCGGCGCGAACAGCGCCACCGCCGCGGCGAGATACGAGGCTGCTTTCCTGCTCATGTTCCCGTCTCTCCTTTCAGTTCCCGAACGAAAGATCCCCACGACATGAGAAAAAAGAACCCGGTTTCGGACCTCTCCGGACAGACGAGGGGCTCCCGCGGTCCCGAAAGGCGGAACCGGAGACGCTACTGCCTTGAGAGAAGCCGTGCATTTATATAAGTGCCAGCCTAGCCCAAAAGGAGACACCGAAGCCCACAAAACGACTCCGGTGCCACCGTCCGGATCCATGGTATCGTCGGCTTCCTTGCAATAAAGGGACCGGCCCGCGCTGTTCTCTACTGCGAAAAGATGCCCGGATTGCACCGAGGTGGCCATTCCATGACCAGACCTTCGATCCCTCGTTCCATGGCGGTCCTGCTGCTCGGCATGCTGGCGCTCGCCGCCGGCGCCCAGGCGCAGCCGCCGAAGCCACAGAAGGCCGCCCTCTCCGTCCTCGCCGATTACACCGCCTACGAGGCGGGGTCGACCGCCCGGATCGCGGCGCGAGTGACGATCGAGAAGGGTTGGCATGTCAACAGCTTCAAACCGACTTTTGAATTCCTGATCCCCACCGTGCTCGACCTCGAGCTGCCGCAGGGCTGGCCGGAGGAGAAGGTGAGCTATCCGAAGTCGGAGATGCAGACCTTCGCCTTCGCGGACCAGCCGCTGGCGGTCTACGACGGCCAAGTGGTGATCCTGTCGGAGGTCCAGGTCCCCCTCGAAGCCTCCCCCGGAAAGTTCCCGGTCCGCGCCTCCCTGCGCTACCAGGCCTGCAACGACACGCAGTGCCTGCCGCCGGTCACGCGCACGGCGGACCTCACCCTGACGGTGGGGCCGGGCGGCACGCCGGTGGCGAGCGACCTGTTCAAGGCTGCTGCGGGGGGAGGAGCGCCGGGCTCCGGGAACGGAGAGCGGACCGGCGGCGAGGCCGGCACGAGCCTCCTCGTGATGCTGGGGCTGGCCGTGCTGGGCGGGCTGATCCTCAACGCCATGCCTTGCGTGCTGCCCGTCCTCTCCCTCAAAGTCTTCGGCCTGGTGCGCAGCGCCGCGCACGGCCGCTCCGAGGTGGTGCGCGGCGGGCTCGCCACGGCGGCCGGCATCCTGATCTCCTTCTGGGCGCTGGCGCTCGCGGCCATCGCGGCGCGCTCGGCCGGCGCGGCCGTGGGCTGGGGAGTCCAGTTCCAGCGGCCCGGGTTCGTGGCCTTCCTCGCCGTGGTGGTCGTCCTCTTCTGCCTGAACCTCTGGGGGCTGTTCGAGATCCCGCTGCCGCAGCGGCTGGCCCGCCTGGGCGGCGCCACCGTGCGGGAAGGCGCGGCCGGGCACTTCTTCTCCGGGCTGTTCGCCACCCTGATGGCGACCCCCTGCTCGGCGCCCTTCCTGGGCACCGCGATCGGCTTCGCCCTGGCGCAGGAGGCGCCGGTGATCCTGGCCATCTTCACCGCCGTGGGCTTCGGCATGGCGCTCCCCTACCTGATCCTGGTGGCGGCGCCCGGCGCGGCCCGGCTGTTCCCCAAGCCCGGCGCCTGGATGGATGCGGTGCGCGGCATCATGGGCTTCCTGCTCGCCGCCGCGGCGGTCTGGCTGTTCTACGTCCTCTCCTCGCAGATGAGCCCCGAGCGGGTGGCGGCCATCCAGCTCGCGCTGCTCGGCCTGGCCCTCTTCACCTGGATGCGGCACCGCGGCGTCACCGGCCGGGCGCTCCGCCACGCGGCCGGAATCGGCATGGCCGCCGCCGTCGTGGTCACGCTCGCCGTGGCCGCCAGCGCCGGCGGCGAAGCCCCGGCTCAGGCCACCGGGACCACCGGCCTGATCGACTGGGTCGCCTTCGACCGCGCCCATGCGGACGAGCTGTCCTCCCGCGGCCAGCTCGTCTTCGTCGACGTGACGGCCGACTGGTGCTTCACCTGCAAGGTCAACGAGCGGCTGGTCCTGGAGACCCCCGAAGTGGCGGGCGTCTTCACCGAGCACAGCGTGGTGCCGATGAAGGCCGACTGGACGAACCGCAACGACGAGATCGGCAACTTCCTGGCCGAGCACGGGCGCTACGGCATCCCGTTCTACCTCCTCTATCGCCCCGGCCAGGAGCCGCACATCTTCAGCGAGCTGCTGACCAAGGAGACCCTGGTCGCGGCGGTTCAAGAGGCGGCCGGGGCGACGGTGGCGCAGAGCCTGAACCCGTAGCCGACCTCCCGCCCGGCGATGAATCGCCGGGCTAGCAGAAGCGCCCCAAGGGGCTTCTTTCAAGCCGGCTCCGCCGGCGCCTCTCTTAGCCCGGGCATTCATGCCCGGGCTGCCCGCGACGGTCCGGTCCCTTACTCTCCCCGATCCTTGATCTTCGCCCGCAACCCTCTGTACCGCTCCAGCCGCTCCTTCACCTCCGCCTCGAACCCCTCCCCTTTCGGCTCGTAAAACCGCGTCCCCTGGAGCGATTCGGGGAGACAGTCGATCCCTCCCACCCCCTCCTCGGTGTGGGGAGCGTAGACATAGCCGTTCCCATAGCCGACGTCCTTCATCAGCCGGGTCGGCGCGTTGCGGATGACCATGGGCACGGGATCGGCCGGGCGCTCCTCGACCGTGCGCCGCGCCGCCTTGTAGGCCTCGTAGACGGCTACGCTCTTGGGCGCGAGCGCCAGGTAGAGCGCGGCCTGGGCGAGGGCCAGCTCCCCTTCCGGCGAGCCGAGCCGGCGGTACGACTCCCAGGCGGCGATCGCCTGCGGCAGGGCCTGCGGATCGGCGAGCCCCACGTCCTCGCTGGCGAAGCGGATCATCCGCCGCGCCAGGTACAGCGGGTCCTCCCCCGCGGCGAGCATGCGCGCCAGCCAGTAGATGGCGGCGTCGGGGTCGCTCTCGCGCAGCGACTTGTGAAGGGCCGAGATCAGGTTGAAGTGCTCCTCCCCCGACTTGTCGTAGAGGAGCACCTTGCGCTGCGCCACCCGCCGCACCGCCTCGGCGTCGACGCTCGGGACGCCGGACGACTGCGCGTCCGCCACGGCCAGCTCCAGCAGGTTGAGCGCCTTGCGGGCGTCCCCGGAGGCGAGCTGCGCCAGCGACTCCAGGGCGTCCTCGTCCGCACCCACTCCCGAGCCGCCGAGCCCGCGCTCCGGCTCGGCCAGGGCGCGCCGCATCAGCTCGACCAGCTCGGCCGGCCCGAGCGGTTCCAGCACCACCACGCGGCAGCGCGACAGGAGCGCCGCGTTGAGCTCGAACGAAGGGTTCTCGGTTGTCGCTCCCACCAGCACGACGTCGCCGCGCTCCACGTAGGGGAGAAAGGCGTCCTGCTGCGCCCGGTTGAAGCGGTGGATCTCGTCGACGAAGAGGAGCGTCCGCTGCCCCAGGGCCCGGCGCAGGCGGACCGCCTCGGCCATGACCTCCTTGACCTCCTTGATGCCCGAGGTCACCGCCGAGAAAGGGACGAACTGCGAGGACGTCTCGGCCGCGATGATCCGCGCCAGCGTGGTCTTGCCCGATCCCGGAGGTCCCCAGAAGATCAGCGACGGCACCCGGTCCGCCGCGATCGCCCGGCGCAGGAACCCGTTCTCCCCCACCAGCGCCGCCTGGCCGACCAGCTCGTCGAGGCTGCGCGGGCGCATCCGCTCGGCCAGAGGCGACCCCGCCCCGGGGTCCGCCTCCTCCCGCCGCCCCGCCTTCGGCGTCTCGGAAGATTCCTGGTCGTCGAAGAGAGTGCGCGCCATGACCCGGATTCTATGTTGCGGGAACCGGAAACGCTGCACCGCTGCCTCAAGGCAGGGCAAACTTCGAAGGAGCTGTCAGGAGGCGAGCACCGCTTCCGCCGCCAGCAGCCCTGCGGTCGGGCGGACGCCGCCGCCGGGGTGGCTGCCGCTGCCGCCCAGGAAGAGGCCGGGGACAACGGTCCGATAGCGCGCCGCGGACGGCGACGGGCGCATCACCAGCAGTTGATCGAGGGCCAGCTCGACGTGGTGGAGCTGGCCGCCAGTGAGGGCGAAGCGGGCCTCCAGATCGGCGGGGGTCAGGACCTCCCGCGCCACGATCCGTTGGCGGATGTCCGGGGCGTGCTGTTCGAGGACGGAGAGGACGGCGTCGCCCAGGCGCTCTCGGGCTTCCGCGGTCCAGCCGCCTTCCAGGTCGTAGGGCGCGAAGCTGGCGAGGATCGATACCACGTGGTGGCCGGATGATCCAGAGGGTGCGAGGCTCGGATCGGCGACGGTCGGGACGCGGATCTCCAGGTGCGGGCGGTCGGAGAAGCGCCGGTACTTGATGGCGTCGAAGGCGCGTTCGAGGTCGTCGACGTGCCCGCCGCCGATGCGGATGGCCTCATCGAGCCGGCCATCGCTTCCCACCAGCTTCAGCGGACCTGAGAGGGCCAGGTGGACTTTCGCCGCGCTGCCCCGGCTGCGCAGATGGTGGAATTCCTCTTCGATCTTGAGCGGCAGTATGCCCGGCGGCAGGAGCTTGAGCATGGTGCGCTTGGGATCGGCGGAGGAGAGAACGACCGGCGCATCAATCGTCTCGCCGGACGCGAGCGTGACGCCGGCCGCTTTGCCCCGGTCGAGGCGGATACGCCGGACTTCGGCGCCGGTGCGCAGCTCGGCTCCGGCGGCGCGGCCCGCCGCCAGGAGCGCTTGGACGAGAGCCGGCGGTCCACCCGCGATGGCCTCTCCGCCAGCGCATTCGCGGAGCAGGAAGTTGGTCATCGTGCCGGCCGACCAGGGGCCGGACCAGGTGGAGGCGACCGCGGGCGCGGCGAGCGCTTCGACCAGGAGCGGCGATTCGAACCGTTCGTTGAGGAAATCGGCGACGCACATCGGCGCCACGCGCGCCAGCTCCAGGAGGTCGGGGCGGCTGATCTTCCACAGCGCCAGGCCGCGCCGCGCGAGCTGCCAGACATCGCCGGCCGATCCGGCCGCCAAGGGTGGCGGCGCTTCGGCGAGCATCGCGCCGAGGAGCGGCGCGATGCGCCCGAGAAAGGCGCGCAGGCTCTGATAGCTCCGCGCGTCGCGCGGCGAGAATGCGCCGATCGCTTCGGCGGCCGCCCCCTCGGAGACATCGCCCGGCAGGAGAATCCCCGGCCCGTTCTTTTCCGCGACGTACGTGGCGGGCGGCCGGCGGAACGCGAGACCCTGCCGGGTCAGGCCGAGCTTGTCCGCGATCGCGCGCGGCACCAGGGCTTCGTCGTGAAGCAGGCCGGGCACGGAGTAGCCGGGATGAAACTCATACTGCGCCGCCAGGCCTCCCGGCGCCTCCGCGCGCTCGACAATCACGACTTTGCGCCCCGCCGTGGCGAGCCGGGCGGCCGCCGCGAGGCCGTTCGGTCCGGCGCCGATCACAATGGCGTCGAAACCCATCAGACCGCCCCTTTGCCGAGCATCGTGCGGGCACAGAGAGCGCCTGGAGCGCCCATGATGCCGCCGCCGGGGTGGGTGCCCGAAGCGCACATCCAGAGGTTGGGAACCGGCGTCCGGTAGCGGCTCCAGCCGGCCATCGGACGTAGGAAGGCGAGCTGCTCCAGCGACAGCTCGCCATGAAAGATATTGCCTTCGGTCAGGCCGTAGATCTGCTCCAGGTCCCAGGGCGTGAGCACCTGGCGGTGCAGGATCAGGCTCTTCAGGTTGGGCATGTATTCCGAAAGCGTATCGATCACCGCGTCGCCGAACGCTTCGCGCTGGTTCGGCCAGTCCGCGGCCCCCTCCTTGAGATGGTAGGGCGCGTACTGGACGAAGATCGACATCACATGCTTGCCCGGCGGCGCCAGCGTCGGGTCGGTCATCGACGGGATGAGGACGTCCATGAACGGCCGGCGGGAAAAAGCGCCATATTTGGCGTCGTCGTAGGCGCGCTCCAGATAATCGATCGACGGCGCGATCGTGATGCCGCCCTGCAGGTGCGGACCATAGTCCGGCAGGCAGGCGAGCTCGGGCAGCGCGTCGAGCGCCAGGTTCACCTTGCCCGAGGACCCGCGCATCTTGAATCGCCGGACCTGCTGCGCGATTTCAGGATCGAGGTGCTCCTCGCCGACGAGACGCAAAAACGTGCGGTGCGGATCGAGCCCCGAGACCACGGCCCCGGCGCGGATCTCGTCGCCGTTGTCGAGCACGACGCCCGCGGCCCTTCCCTTCTGCATCAGCAGGTGGGCGACCGGCGCCTCGGTGCGGATCTCGACGCCCAGCGCGCGCGCCGAGCTGGCGATGGCGTCCGCGATGGCGCCGGTGCCCCCCTTGGGGAGCCCCCAGGCGCGGAACGAGCCGTCGATCTCGCCCATGTAGTGATGGAGAAGGACGTAGGCGGTGCCGGGCGAGCGCACGCCCAAAAAGGTTCCGATGATGCCGGAGATCGCCATCGGCGCGATGAGCTGCTCGCACTCGAACCATTCCGCAAGGAAGTCCACTGCGCTCATCGTCATCATCTTGACGTTAGAGAAGAGCCAGTCGTCCCCCTGGCCGCGGATCTGCTTGCCGAGCCGCGCGATGCGCAGCAGCTCCCGCGGATCGCGCGACAGAGGATCGGGGGCCGGCTCGTCGATCAGCGGCTTGATCAGGCGCCCCAGCTCGGCCATCCGCTGCCCGAAGCGCTTGTAGACCTCCGCGTCGCGCGGCGAGAACCGGGCGATGGAGCGGCGCGTCCGCTCCGGATCGGAATCGCGCACCAGGCAACGCCCGTCCGGGAACGGGGTCACGGTCGCCTCCAGCGGCAGGATCTCGTAGCCGTGGCGCGGCAGGTCCAGGTCGCGGATGATCCAGGGCCGCAGGAGCGAGACCACATAGGAGCAGCAGGTGAACTTGAAGCCGCGATGGATCTCCTCGGTCGTGGTCGCGCCGCCGACCTGATGCCGCCGTTCGAGGACCAGGACCTTGCGCCCGGCCTTGGCGAGATACGCCGCGCAGACCAGGCCGTTGTGCCCGGCGCCCACCACGATGGCGTCGTAGGTTGCGGTCACGGCTTGCGCTTCCTTTCCGGATCGAAGAACGGGGTCGGCGCGACGGTCGCGGTGACCTTGCGCCGCTCGTACTCGACGGTGTGCTCGATCTGGAGCCTCGTCCCCTGCGCCTCGAAGCCGGGACGGACCGAGGCCAGCGCCAGGTACTTCTTGAGCAGCGGCGACCAGGTGTGGCTGGTCGCCTGGCCCACCTGGCGGCCGTCCGCGGCATAGACCGGCAGAGCGTCGCGCCGCGCCGTCGCCGGCAGGCTCGGCGGCAGGTTGAAGCCCGCGTACAGCGCTTCGAGCTCCTCCCAGCTCACCTCGAGACCGACCAGATGCCAGGCGGCGCCGCGCTCGGTCTCGGCGGCGATGGCGTCGCGGCCGATGAAGTTGCCGCGCTCGAGATCGACCATCCAGCCGAACCCGAGCTCCAGCGGCGTCGACTTGCGCGATTCGAGGACGACTTTCTGCGAGCTGTAGTAGTCGACGCCGAGCAGGAGGAAGCCGGCCTCGATGCGGGTTACATCGAGCGCGTCGAGCCCCGCGGGCTCGATGCCGTGCCGCTGTCCGGCGGCCATCAGGGCGTCCCAGATCGCCAGCGCCTCCGCGCGCTCGACCCAGACCTCGTAGCCCAGGTCGCCGGTGTAGCCGGTGCGGCTGATCCAGACCGGGATCCCCGCGATCGTCGCGCGCTTGACGCCGAAGAACTTGAGCTTATCGAGGTCGACGTCGCTGGCGTCGCGCAGGATGTTGCGCGACGTGGGCCCCTGCAGCGCCAGCGCCGCCAGCCGCTCGCTCGAATCCTCGATCTTCACGTCGAGACCGCGGCCCAGCGCCTGCAGCCAGTGCAGGGTCGGATCGGCCGCGGTGACGCGGAAATAGCTCTCGTCCAGCCGGGAGACGGTGCCGTCGTCGATCACCTTGCCGTCGTCGTCGCACCAGCAGGTATAGCCGACCCGGCCGGGTTTGAGCTTGGTCACGTCGCGCACCATCATGCGGGCGAGGAGCGCCTGGGCGTCCGGCCCGTAGACCTCGTACTTGTAGAGCGGCGTGACGTCGAGCAGGCCGGCCGATTCGCGAAAGGCGAAGTACTCGCGCTCGTGCGTCGTGTCGTAGCTGCAGACCGCGCAGTAGCCGGCCCAGTCCTTCCAGCGGAAGCTGGTGCACAGAGGCTGCGTGCGCTCGTGGAATGGCGTCGGTATCGGCATCGGTATCAAGTGGGTCCCTTCGGACCCTGTTCAGGGCGCGCGGAGTCTACAACAATCCTGCACGGTGTGGCCCCTCACCCCGACCCTCTCCCACCCCCTCCCTGCCGCCGGGAGAGGGTCGGGGTGAGGGGTCCCGGTGCTAGAATCCCACTCCGTCATGAGACCGCGCACGGCCTTCGGCCAGCACACCCTGCCCGGCGAATACTTCACCTCCGAGGAGATCTTTCGCGCCGAGCGCGAGAGGATCTTCCACCGCTCCTGGCTCCTCGCCGGCCACGTTTCGCAGCTCGCATTACCCGGCAGCTTCTTCCTCTTCGAGCTCGACCGGGAGAGCGTCATGGTCCTGCGCGACGGGGAGGGCACGGTCCGCGCCTTCCACAATCTCTGCCGCCATCGCGGCAGCCGCCTGTGCCTGGACCCGTGCGGCGAGCTCGGCCACGCCATCCAGTGTCCGTACCACGCCTGGACCTATGGGCTGGACGGAGCCCTGCGCGCCGCACCCAACATGGCCGAGGTCGCTGGCTTCGAACCGCAGGAGCACCCACTCAAGCCGGTCGCGCTCGCCGACTGGCAGGGCTTTCTCTTCCTGAATCTGGCGCCGGATCCGGTCCCCTTCGAGACGGCCTTGCCGGGGCTGCAGGGGAAGTTCGGCGCCTGGCGTCTACCGGAGCTCCGGTCGGTCCATCAGAGCGTCTACGACGTCGCGGCCAATTGGAAGCTTTTCTTCCACAACTACAGCGAGTGCTACCACTGCCCGAAGGTCCATCCGCACCTCAACAAGCTGACGCCCTACCGCAACACTGAGAATGACCTCGATGAAGGGCCGGTCCTGGGCGGGCCGATGTGGATGAGCAATCCCGAGGGGAGCATGACGAGCCACGGCGAGCGCTGCGCGGTCCCCTTCGCCGGCCTCTCTCCGGAGGAGCGCGGGCGCGTCTACTACTACACCGTCTTCCCGAGCGCCTTCCTGTCGTTCCTCCCCGATTACGTGCTGGTCCACCGCGCGCAGTCGCTCGGCCTCGACCGCACCCGCATCCTCTGCGATTGGTACTTTCATCCGGATGCGATCGCCGCGCCGGGCTTCGATCCCCAGCCCGCCATCGACTTCTGGGACCTGACCAACCGACAGGACTGGGAGCTGTGCGCCAACGCGCATAAGGGGGTCACCTCGAACGCCTGGGAGCCGGGGCCCTATTCGGAGCTCGAAAGCCAGCTCGCCGCCTTCGACCGGCAATACCTGCGAGCGCTCGCGCCGGACACCCCGGCGATGGCCGCTCGCCGCCGGGCCTGAAGCGGCTCGCCAGCCCGGCTCGCCGTCAGTGCGCCACCAAGGCGTTCAGAGGCCAGTCTCAGATATCAGCAGGGCGAGAAAGCGCCGGAGAGATTCGGCCCCTTCGCGAAACTCGCTCTGGACCCTCGCGTGGTCGACGGACGCGTATCCATGCGCAATCCGGTTCCGCAGGCCCACCGCACCTCGAAGCTGAGTGGCAAGCTCGTGATCGATCACGTCGTGATCGGCCAACACGTCGAACGTGGATGCGGCATCCTCTGGCGATCCCCAACCCGCATCTGCGACCCAGTGGGCCGCCAGATCGATGCACTCCTGGATCGCTAGGAAAAGGTAAAAGGTCGCCAAGTCTCGACTCTTTACGTCGGAGAGGAACTCCTTCGGCGGGAGTGAAACCAGCGTCTCGGCATTGTCGAGCCAAGCGGAGGCGCGGGTTACTTTCTTGCTGACGACGTCAGGCTTGACCAAGGCCCACCCGCTCCTTCAAACGCCGGATGGCGACCTGGTGGATCATGCGGGCGGTAGGCGCCCAGTCCCACCAGTCGACCATAGCCTTCGCCTTGAAGGCGGACCATAGATCCTCGTCGCGCTGGAACAGCAGCAGGCCGTCTCGCGCGATCTCAAACCGCAGCAACGGAGGAGCATCATCCAACAGCACCACGTGAACCGGATGCCCGGCCGCACGCCCAAGCTCCGCCTCTACCTCAAACCGGAGAGCGGGAGAGTAGGGTTCGAGGAGAACCCCGAGGTCGACATCGCTGTGCGGACCGGCCTCTCCTCGGGCCGTAGAGCCGAAGAGCACGGCCAGCCGGAGCTCCGGCCACGAAACCGCTGTCCCTCTGAGTCGCTCCAGCATCTCCATACTAGGCAATCTTACCGCCAGCGCACCCCCCGAGCGTAGCATGCTACTCGTAGCGCCCGCGCCTGGTTGGGCTCGCTCGTCCGGAGTCAGATGGCTGAGGTCGAAGAGCGGTTTGGCCATGGACACATCCTACAGATACTTCTCCGCCTCCCGACGCGTCACCCTGGACATCCTCCCCTCCTGCTTTTTGACGTACTCCCGGACCAGCTCGGGCCTCTTCTTGGAGACCTCGCGCAGGACCCAGCCGATGGCTTTGCGGATGAAGAACTCTTTTTCGTCCAGGAGGGCGTCGGCGTAGCGGACGAAGCGGGGCCAGTCTCCCCCGCCTCGGCGTAGAGGGAGGAGGAGGGCCAGGAGGGCGGAGCGACGGAGCCAGAAGCTTTCGTCTTCGAGCCAGCGGTCGAGACGCGTGTTGAGGGACGGGTCGCGCTCGACCAGGGGGCCGACGAGGTGGATGGCGATGGCGTCGACGTAGGCCCAGGATTTCGATTTGCGGAGCATGCGCTCGAGCAGGTTGAGGTCTTCGCTCTGGAGGCTCGGACGGAGCAGGAGCAGCTCGATGCCGAAGGACCAGAGCTCGTGGGTGCGGGTCTTCCAGAGGGCTTCGACCAGGCGCAGGAGGTCGGGACGGGGCAGGTCCGGCCGCTCTTTCAGCCAAGCTTTGGCGGTCGCGCGGAGGGCGGGGGTGTCCACGCCCAGGAAGTCGAGGTTGCTCTTCAGATAGGCCTGGGCGCTCTCGGCTCTCTCAGGCGTGCCCTGGGCGCGCAGGGGAGATTCGATGTCCGCGACGAGGGCGCGCAGGGAGGGCTTGCGGCGGCGGGTCCGGGGCTCGTCGGGGTCCCACTGATAGCGGCGGAGGTCGAGGCGGCCGTTGGCGTCGAAGGCGATCCCCTCCTCTTCCAGGAGGTGGCGCTGGTAGCCGTCCCAGCCGGGCTCGGCGCGGGGGCTCACCTCTCCTTTGGCGTTGATCACTCGGTGCCAAGGGATGTCCAGGTCTTCCGGCGTTGCGTGCAGGGCATAGCCGACCTGCCGGGCATGGCGGGCGAGCCCGGCCAGTGCCGCGACTTGGCCGTAGGTCGCCACCCGACCCGGCGGAATCCGCTCCACGACGGCGTAGATCTTCGCGTAGGCGTCGGACGGACCGGACGGCGACGACGATCGTGGGCTGCTCATCTCCGGACTAGGAGGGAATGAAGCCCTTCCCAAACCGCGCGATCTTCGCCTGGATTTCGCTGACGACCTGGCGCAGGGCGGCCAAGTCGGTCGCGCTGAGATGAGGAGTCAGCTCAAGGAAGAGTGGCTCGATCTCAGGATGATAGCGATGAAGGAGCGTGAGGATGTCCGTCTCGTAGAGCGCCACGCGGACCAGGTTCCCCTGACGGTAGAGGGATGGCAGGGCGAAAAGCTTCAGGACCAGCAGGCCCTCGACCGTGGCGCAGGGGATCTGCCGCTCCACGAAAGACCGGTTTGCCCGGTACCGCTGCCTCACGGTCTCGAAGAGAGGATGACTCGTCAGCAGGAGGTCGATCTGCAGGCCCTCGAACGTGCCGCGGGCGAAGTCCTGCTCCCCACCCATGATCCGGATCTCGGGGAGCTTCTCCAGGGCGGAGGGCGCCAGGATCAGGTCGATGTCTTCCGTGTTCCGGCCCTCGACGTACTGCAAGAGCGCGATTCCACCGACGAGCAGATAGTCGATCCGTCGCTCGTCAAGCAGAGCGAAGAGACGGTCCACCGCATCCAGAAGGGCGCTGTCGCTCACGGTCGCTCCACGAGGGTCCCGGAAGTTGAAGAGGACGGCATTGCGGACGACCTTGCCGATGTGGACGGGGCTCGGCGCCTCTGCCGCTTTCATGGCCATCGCATTCCCATTCTACGGCACCGGCACCGGTCCCGTCGTCACGACCTGGAGCTTCCAGCCGGCGGTCCGGGGGTCCGACGACAGGTCGAGATGGCCGGTCAGGAAGAAGAGACGCCGGGTGTCGGGCTTCTGCGGAGCGGTGCAGAAGCGGTCCTGGAGATAGAAAGGGGGGATGGCCTGGTAATAGAGGGTCGCCCGGACGCTCGCCGGCGTCTTCCCTTCCAGGCTGGCAAGCGGGATGGCGTAGGTCAACGCGTCGCCGCCGCCGCCCAGCCCGCCCTCGGACTTCGGCCGGTAGTACGGATCGTTCACCTGGCCGCCGTTTCCCGAGGGGAGCTTGGGGAGGATGTGGTGAATCAGGTCCTCGGCGCTCAGCTTGGGGCTGCCGAGCCCGGCCTTTTCCGCCCGCTCGAGGCTGGGGCTCCAGCCGCGCGGCAGGAGGCGGTTGTCTTTGAGGTCCTGGGCCAGGGACAGGAAGCTGGTCGTGAGCTTGCCGCGCGGATCGCGCTCCAGCTCCTGGTAGATCTGCGCCTGGTCCTGCCTCGTGATGGTCTCGTAGTGGGGCTGGAACCAGTTTTTCTGCTCGGCCGCGGTCATCGGCTGGCAGTCGGGCTTCCAGAAGAATTCGCCCTTCAGCGGCTGGTCCTTCTCGTCCACGATCACGCCCGCGGGCGTGGTGCGGCCGGAGACCCAGATCGGCTGGCCCTCGGCGTCGAGCACCGACATTTCCAGGAACAGGCGGCGGAAGCCCACGCCCGAGGGGACCTTGTGGCCCGCGAGGTTCTGCACCTCGACCTCGGCCACCAGGCGATCGTCAAGGATTTTCAGGCTCCGCACCGCGACCGTCGCCGTCTCGTTGTCGGCCTGCTGGATCATCGAGTTGTAGGTGGTCTCCAGGGGCGCCACGCCGCGCGAGACGAGCATCGGGTCCTGGATGCGGATGCCCAGGATGTCAGGGAACTGCTGCGCGATCTTGTTGAAGAAGACGTTGAGGCCGACCAGCGTATGGCGCGCGAAATCCTCTCGCGGCTCCAGGTCGATCTCGGAGAGCGGGCGCCGGTTCTCGGTCAGTGGCATGTTGCTCGCCTCCTGGATGGAAGCGATCTTCGACTTGAGCGTCCCCTTGAGCCCCGGGTAGGTCGTGGACATGTGACAGTTCTGGCAGGAGTGCGGGGTCGGGCCGTCGTCGCGGAAGTCGCTGAACACCCACTCCGGATAGGTCGCCTGCTCGATGATGACCTTCGGCTTGCCGGTCTTCTTGTCGATGAACGGCTTGCTCCCGTCGAAAACCGGCAGCACCACGCTGTGGCAGCTCCCGCAGGTCTTGGACGAGCGGATGGCGGCATATTCGACCGGTTTGGCGCCGAGCGACTGATCCATCGGCACCTGCTTGGGGTCCGCGAACGGGCCGTGCATCTGATCCGCAGAGCCCACGGAAAAGTCGCCGGTGAAGGTGTGGCCGATGGGCTTCGTCTCGTCGACCTCGATGTGATGGCAGGCCGTGCAGGAGACGCCGTCGCGGGCCAGGGCGCCGTATTTCGAATCCCTCTGCTGCCTGGGGGTGACCGCCTGGTAGGGGATGGCGTCCACCATCTGCCGGTTGAACAGCTCGCGTTTCACGATCGGCTGCGAATCCTGATTCAATCCCAGCAGGCCCGTGTTGTTGCAGATCTCGTTCGCTTTTTTCGGATCGCCGGGAAACTGATCGAGACAGAATTGCCGCTGCCCCATGACGCCGTGGCAGTGCAGGCAGAGGTCCTGGACCACCGGCGCGATGCCGGCGTGCAGCGTCTCCTCGCTCTCGAGCTGCGAGAAGAAGATCGGATCGCGGCCGGCGAGCCCCATGGGCGAGCCGCGCCATTCACCGTAGGGGGCGATGTTGATCAATCCCTGGTAGGCCTTCTGGCTCGCGGGCTGGAGCGTCATGTCGAACTGCATGCCGGTCGCGCCGGCGGCGTGGCAGCCCACGCACTGGTCGGAGGTCAGGAACAGCGGCGTCTTCAGGGCGCCGGCCACGACGTGGTCATACGGCTCGGGCGGCATGGCCAGCTTCGCCTCGGCGTCTTTCCACGTGGGCCTCCTCATCGTCCGCGATGCGAAGGTGGCGAGAAAATCTTTCGAATAGGTGGACAGCGGCTGGCTCACGCGGTTGACCTGCGAGGGCGGGCCGACGGCGTAAACCTGCTGGTGGGCGGGCATGGTCTCCACGCGGGAATCGGAGGCGACCTCGACACCGTCCGCCGGTTTGTCGTCCAGGAGCGGCGGCTGGCCCTGGAGATAGAAGGTCGGAAAGGTGTTCGGATCGCCGAGCACGAAGCCGAGGTTGGAGAAGGTGAATTCCGCATTGGCCGAGGCATGGCAGTTGACGCAGTAGTAGCCGAAGCCCATCCAAGGGTAGGGGAAGTTGGCGGGCGGCGGCCAGTCGAGCTGCGACTCCTGGGACGCCTGGCTCGGCGGCACCCAGGTGGCCCACCACCAGCCGTCCTTGGCGCCGCGGCTGTCCTTGACCATGATCGGAAGGCTGATCAGCTCGTAATCCGCGGCATCCGGATTGCGGAGCATCTCCTCGGTCGTGGTGCCATACATCAGCTTGACGACCATCTCGCCGTCGGCGATCGGCCGGATCTCGCCCTTGCCGCCGAGATCGCACTGCGGGCAGGTCTCGCGGCACTCCTTCACGAATTCCCGTTCGCCGGCCGCGTCGCGCTCGCACATCCAGCGATAGACATCGGGGGAGTAGTAGACGAGGACCGAGCCGCTGTGCACCGTCCAGCTCTGGGCGGCCCATGCCGGTACATGGGGATCGGAGGTTGAGGTCGAGAGGCTCGCGAGGGTCGGGCCGGAGGGGCGGAGCTGGCGGTCGTGGGGCCAGCCCAGGCGGGCGTAGCACTCCTCGCGCATGAAGCGGCCGAGGATCAGCTCGTACTCGGATTTGCGGAACTCGTACTCGCTGGGCAGCGGGAGCTTTTCCGTGCAGACCGGCGGCACCGCCCGCGGCTTCGCCTCGGCGCGCACCGGAGGCGCGGGGCGGAGCAGGAACAGGACCAGCGAGAGCGGCAGAGCCGCCAGAGCGAGCGACAGCGCGACGCGGCGTGACCTCATCGAAACCTCCAGACGTCTGGGGTTGGAGACGGGAAGATCGTAGCACGGAGGATTCCGCACTTCGGATAAGCTGAGCCGGGCGTCAGGCTATGAACGGACTGTTCTCCGCCAGCGAGGTCCTCGGGGCCATGATCACCCCGGCCGTGCTCATCTCGGCCTCGGGGACGCTCGTCCTCTCGACGTCGAACCGGCTGACCCGGGTGGTCGACCGCGTCCGGACGCTGGCGGAAGAGGCGGAGGAGATCCACGCGGAACAGGGCAGGGACTCTGGAGGCGCGCAGGCGCGCATCCAGCTCATCTCGGAGCAGCTCCCTCAGCTCTCAGCCCGGGTCCTGCTCCTCCGCTCGGCACTGACCGCGCTCTACTCGGCGATCGGCCTGCTCGTGGCCACGAGCATCGCGGTCGGCGTCGTGGCCGCCCTCCGCTGGTCCTATGGCTGGATTCCTATCGCCACCGGCCTCGCCGGCGGCTGCGCCCTCCTCTATGGCAGCGTCCTCCTGGTCCGCGAGGCCCGCCTGGCGATCGGCTCGACTCTTCAGGAGATGGAGTACCTGCGCGACGTCGTGGCCAGGGGCTCCGGGAACGGCTAAGCTAGAATCAACACGAGGGAGTCGCCATGCAAACGCTGACCGGACATCGCTACATCGTCACCGATCCTCGAATTCTGGACGGCGAGCCGATCATCCAGGGAACGCGCACCCCGGTCCGAGCCATCGTCGAGATCTGGCGTCTCGGAGTCTCCGCCGAGGAGATCCCGCAGCGCCTTCCCCACCTGTCCCTGGCTCAGGTCTTTGACGCTCTGAGCTACTA
>DASVEF010000283.1:0-3240 GCA_036380715.1 Thermoanaerobaculia bacterium
CCGCCCTCCTGGTGGGAAATCCTGCCTTCCATCGGTCGGCACTGACGCAGGATCTCAAGCCTCTTCCCCATGCCGCCGAGGAAGTGAGCAGCATCCGTCCGCTCTACCCAGGCGCGGTCGTCTTCCTTGGCCGGGAAGCCACGGCCGATCGCTTCTTCGCGCTGGCGGGAACGAGCGCGGTCGTGCATTTCGCCGGCCATGCCGTCACCAATCCCCGGTTTCCGTTCCGTTCCTTCCTCCTCTTCGCTCCGTCGGAGAGCCACTCGGGAGAGCTCTTCGCCGAAGAGCTGCTGAGCCGGCTGCAGCTTCGCAAGACGCGCCTCGTCGTCCTTGGCGCCTGCGACACCGCCGGCGGCCATCCGATCGGGCCGGAGGGCCTCGCGGCTCTGGTCCGTCCACTGAGCACGGCCGGCGCGCCGGCGGTGGTGGGGAGCCTCTGGAAAGTGAACGATCAGATGACCAAGGAGCTTCTGGTGGGTTTTCACCGCCATTTTGTCGCGGGAGAGGACGCCGCCAGCGCCCTGCGCAATGCCCAATTGGATTTCCTGAACAAGGGGAAAGGTTACGGCGCAGCCATCTCCTGGGCGCCATTTCAGGTGATCGGCTACGCCTCTGCGCCCTTCCCGCCAGATCACCAAAGGAGGGATACGCCATGACCTTCATTCTGAAAATCTTTTTCATGGGCCTGATCGCCTTCGTACCGAGTCAGGACGGGAAGGAATTGACAGTCCTCCTCGTCGAAACCCGGCCGGGCTACGTCGCCTCGGACGGCTCCTTGATCGCGCCCCACCACCCGATGCTTCTGGCGCGGGCAGAGAAGTGCTGGGGTCACTGCGGGATCGATGAGGGGATCGACCCCCATCTCCTGTTTCCGCGGGACAGCCCCGCCGATGCCCAGAGATACCTGGCTGCGGCTCTCGGTAACGGCGCCGCGTGGAGCCTCGACGGCTCGGACTTGTCGATCGTCGACGCCGGATCTCAGAAATCCTCCGCCTCGTTGAGCCTTCAGGGCCGCCCACGGCAGCCGGGAGCTCCCTTGGCCCTTTCCAAAACCCTGGAGGGGGACACCCTGGACTTCGACTATATCGCCGACCTCGGCCGGGTTCTTCCTGCCGCGGGTGCCGTCGATCCCGACGTGCTGGCGCGCCTGCCCCAAAGAAGGTTGATCACCGCGCGTCTGCGCTTGCAGTCCGGCAAGATCGGGACCTACCGCCTGGTCCATATGTTTGGCAAGGTCCACTCTTTCAGTTTCAAGGCTCTCCGGTGCAACGGTGCGAACGTGGAGTATTCCCAGCCTCTCGCCGACTGGGTCACCGCCGAGATCGAGGTGTCCGGCCCCGAGGTGGAGATTGTGGAAAACCACTTCGCCGACCGCGAGATCCGCACGATCCGGCTCGCGCCGCAGGACGGGCTCGTCGAGCTCGCGGTCCTGAACATTCCCGATCCTCCCTCTGAGGAAGAGCTCCCCGAGAATCACGAGGCCGACCGGCACTTCGAGCTCTACTACAAGTTGGCTCAGACGCTTCTATCTCCATGCCAGTGGCCGGTACCGCACGTCGGCCCCGAAGTCGAAAACGGAGCACCCGAAAAGGCGCGCCCCTCCGCTCTCCTCGCGGGCCTCAAGCTGGGCGATCCGAAGGGTTATTATGAGCGGATCATGTGCCCGGTGGGCCAGTTGTCCGAGAGCGGAGCTCCTTGAGTGCTCGCGAAGCGCGCCCGGCCATGGCCGATACCGTGGTCCGGGGCGCTTTTATCCGGCGGCTGGGACCTCCTCCCGCGGCCAGACCCAACTGGCCGCGAGGCCCGCGGCGACGGTCAGCAGCGATCCCGCCAGAGCGTACCAGGGCCAGGCCAGCGAGGTTCCGAAGAAGATCCACGTCATGCCCGCGAAGCCCGCGACGAGGCCCGCGAGCGCGGCGCGCTGGCCCACCCGGCGGGTGAACAGGCCGAGGAAAAAGACTCCGAGCACGATGCCGGTGGTGAAGGCGGCGATCCCCAGGATGCTGCTCACGATCGAGGACGTCACCCACTGGCCGGCGATCCCCACCGCGATCTGCACCGCTCCGAAGAGCGCGGTGAGGACGCGGGTCAGTCGCAACTGCCGCTCCGGCGAGACCTCTCTCCGCGCCCAGGGGAGATAGAGGTCGTTGACAGCCACGGTGGCGCACGAGTTGAGGGAGCTCGTCATGGCCGCGGCGAAGATGGCGCCCAGGAGCAGCCCGATCAGGCCGACCGGCAACTCGTCCAGGATGAAGCGGGCGAAGATGCGGTCCGGGCGGTCGAAGGGCACGGCCGGCGGATGGAGCTGGTAGAAGCTCCAGAGGCCGACGCCGATCAGCAGGAAGAGCGCGAACTGCGCCACCGCGACCAGCCCGCTCACCCAGAGAGCGCGCCGGGCATCCGGAAGGCCGCGCGCGGAGAGATAGCGCTGCACCGAGAGCTGGTCCACCCCGTGCGAGCCGAGGGTGATGAACGCGCCTCCCACCAGGCCGGCCCAGAGCGCGTAGGGCTCGCTCCAGTCGAGGCTGAGGTCGAGCATCCGGAACTTGCCGGCGGATTGGCCCATGGCGACGAGCTGGTCCCAGCCGCCCGGCAGGCGTCCGAGGAGCACGCCGAAGGCCACCAGCGCCCCGGTGATGTAAAGGATCAACTGGATGAAATCGCTCCACAGCACCGTCCGCATGCCGCCGACGTAGGTGTAGACGATCGTCGTGACCCCCAGCGCCGCCACCGCCCAGGGGATGGAGAAGCCGGTCATCTCCTGGAGCACGAGGGCGGAGAGGAACAGCCGCAGGCCGTCGGCCAGGCTGCGGGTGAGGATGAACAGCATCGACGCGGTCTGCTTCGTGGCGCCGCCGAACCGGCGGTGGAGGACCTCGTACGAGGTGAAGAGATTGCCGCGGAAGTACTCGGGCAGCAGCAGGAACGCGGCCGCGAAGCGGCCGATGAGGAACCCCAGCGCGATCTGGATCCACGTGAAGTCCCGCTCGTAGGCGAAGCCCGGGATGCTCAGGAAGGTGACGCTGCTGGTCTCGGTGGCGATGATCGAGAAGAGGATGAGCCACCACGGCAGGTCGCGGCTGCCGACCGCGTACTCCGCCACGTCGCGCGCGCCCCGGCCCAGCCACAGGCCGAGGACGACCATGCCTGCCATGTAGGCGAGGAGGACCGCGAGGTCGAGAACGCCGATGCTCATCCGAGAGGAGGCACTCTAGCACGCGCTCCAAGGCAAGGACGTCC
>DASVEF010000284.1:0-2726 GCA_036380715.1 Thermoanaerobaculia bacterium
GCCCTACGCGCTCAGGAGATCGCGAATCACGCGCAGCAGGTCCTGGGTGGCGAAAGGCTTTTCCAGAAAGGCGTCGGCGGTGGTCGTGTCCGCCTCCCGGCTTGCCAAGGCGTCGTCGGTGTAGCCTGACATAAGAGCGACTTTCATCTTGGGGTACTGGCGGGCGAGTTTGCGCGCGAGATCGGCGCCGTTGCCGCCGGGCATGATCATGTCGCTCAGCAGGAGCTGGATGGTTTCGCCGCCGCGCGCCGCGACGAGATCCAGAGCCACCGCCGGATTCTCGGCCACGAGCACCTGGTATCCCTGGCTTTCCAGCACCTTCCGCAACAGCCCACGGAACATCTCGTCGTCTTCGACCAGGAGGATCGTCTCGTGATGTCCGCCCCCTTCTCCGGCCGCTGCGACCTCTTCCGGCGGAACGGGGGGCTCGGCCTCCTCGCGCGCCGCGCCGGCGCAGGGCAGGTAGACCCGGAAGGTAGCGCCCTGCCCGGGCTGGCTCTCCACGGCGATGCCTCCCTTGCACCGCCGGACGATCGCATGCACCGTGGACAGCCCCAGACCCGTGCCCTTGCCGGGCCCCTTGGTGGTGAAGAACGGCTCGAAGATCCGCCTGTGGATCTCCTTGTCCATGCCCACACCGGTGTCCGTCACCTGGAGCAGGACATACGGTCCCGCAGGAAGCCGGCCGCCCTCGACCGCAAGCTCCTCGTCCGCGTTCAGGTTGCGCACCGAGAGGGTCAGGGAGCCGCCCGAGGGCATGGCGTCACAGGCGTTGACGATCAGGTTGAGGATGACCTGGTGCAGCTCGCCGGAGTCGCCCCAAACCCGGCCGAGCTGCGGCTCGACCTGCCGGATCAGATGGATGTCCTCGCCGATGAGGCGGTCGAGCATGACCTCGACATCCGCGAGCAATTTCCCCAGATCGACCGCCTGGGCCTGGATCTCCTGACGCCGGCTGAACAGGAGGAGCTGCCGCGTCAGCTCCGCGCCGCGCAGAGCGGCACGATGGATCTGCTCGACGTGGCGGCGGAGGGTCTCTTCGCGCGGCAGCGCACTGAGCAGCATCTCACTGTAGCCGCGGATCGTGCCGAGCAGGGTATTGAAGTCGTGCGCCACGCCGCCGGCCAGACGCCCGATGGCCTCCATCTTCTGGGCCTGGCGGATTTCGGCCTCCAGCCGCACGCGCTCGCTGATGTCGCGCAGCGTTCCCAGGTAGAAGACCTTGCCTCCGTGGCGCACCTCGCTCACCGCGAGATCCACGGGGAAGGTCGAGCCGTCGCGGCGCCGGCCTTCGACCTCCCGGCCGATGCCGATGATCCGCGCCTCGCCGGTCGCCCGATAGCGAGCGAGGTAGCCGTCGTGCTCCTCCCGCCAGGGCGCCGGCATCAGGATCTTGACATTGCGCCCCACCAGCTCCTCGGGCGCATAGCCGAACATCTTCTGGACGGACGGGTTGACCGACTGGATGATCCCCAACGTGTCAATGAGCACGATCCCGTCCACGGCGGCGTTCAAGACCGCCTGGAGGAGCGCCTCTTTAGCCTCTCCACTCTCGGCCTGATAGCGGGCTTCGTTCTCGAAGCCGGCGGCTTCGTTCATTCCTGCTCCGCGGTCCCGGGAGGCGCGACCATGCCGTGGCGCAAGGCGAAACCCACCACCTGGGCGCGGTTGTGCAGGTGCAGCTTGTCGAGGATGTTGCGGACGTGGAACTTGACCGTGTTCTCGCTTAAGCCCAGATGCCTGGCCAGCTTGCGGTTCGTGGTGACTCCCTGGACGAGCAACTCGAGCACCTCTCGTTCACGCTCGGTCAACGCGTCGGGGTCGTGGGGCTCGGAAGTAGGGCGGGGCGGACGGGCGAACTCCTGGAGGAGCTTGTTGGCCAGGCGTGGCGTCAGGGCGGGCTCACCCCGCCCGACCCCCTCGAGAAAGGAGAAGAGCTCCCGCGATTCGAGGTCTTTGAGCAGGTAGCCCTGGGCGCCCGATTTGATCGCCTCGAAAAGCTGGGCGTCCTCGTCCGATCCCGTGAGGATGACGACCTTCACCTGGGGCATCTCGGCGCTGATCAGCCGTGTCGCCGTCAGACCGTCGAGCCCGGGCATTGCGAGGTCCATGAGGACGATGTCGGGTTGCAGGCGGCGCGCGAGCTCGACGGCCTCACGCCCCTCGCGCGCCTCGCCGATGATCTCGAAGCCGCGGGAGGTGAGCAGGCTGCCTAGGCTCTCCCGGAAGAGGGTGTGGTCGTCGGCGATCAGGATTCTCATGAAGACATAGCATAGACGCTCAGCAGAAGCACGGACAGGGTCCCACGCTGCCCCCCCACCCGACGGCGTTGCGCTTCCCGCCTCTTTAGCCGGAGTGTCGAGTTGGCGACGTTGTCTAGGATCGATGCCGACAAAGGAGGCCATCATGTCCGAGACCACAGCACTCGATCGACTCATCCCTGCTCCGCGCCGTGTGGAGGTCGACCAGATCGACCTCGCCGCGCCGCCGGCTCGCGTCTGGGAGCTCGTGCGTCACGGAGACCTGGCGCGATCCCCTCTCGTTCGCGCGCTCTTCGCCGTCCGCACGCTGCCGAGCCGCCTCGCCGGCGAACGCGCGGCGGGAGCCTCCCTCTGCATGGCCGATCTCGTGTCGTCGCCCGAACATCCCGGATTCCAGATCCTCGTCGACGAGCCGCCGCACGAGGTCGCGGTCGGCGCGATCGGGAAGGTGTGGCACCTCGAGAT
>DASVEF010000285.1:0-15442 GCA_036380715.1 Thermoanaerobaculia bacterium
TACCGGGGGACGGCCAGGGTGTGGCTGCCCGGCGGCGAGGGCACGCCCCGGGAATCGGCCGGCGCCGTGGACGTGCAGTTGAACAGCCAGCCGTTCGCGGAGAAACTACAGAGCGGCACGCTCTTTTCCGGCTCGTTCAGCGGGGTCTACGCGGGAGGCGCCGGGAGCGGCAATCTCTCGGGCAGGTTCGAGCGCTGCTTCTACGAGTACCTGGCCCCGTCCTGAAAGGAGCCCGGCAATGCGGATCTCACCCGTCCTGGCCTGCTCGATCCTTCTGACGGCGCTCGCCGGTTGCGGCGCGGAGCCGCGGCTCCCCGACTCCGGCCCGCCGCGCGCCGAGCTTCCCAGGAAACTGGACCCTGGCGCGAACGGCGCGGTGCTGGTGACGACGGGGCGGCAGGCGTTCGAAGGCCGGAGCACGTCCCGCTGCGTGATCCACGACGGGACAGGGCTCCAGATCAACCTGAGGACCGGCGATCCCGACCTGCCGGCAGTGGCGGTGCGGATTCCGGACTTTCGCGGCAGCGGCCCCTATCGCGGGTTCCTGTTCGTCACCGGGCGCAACCGCGCCGGCGCCCTGGTCGGCTCCACGGGCGAGGTGAGCCTGAAGGTGCAGCAGAAGGGAGTCGCGGCGAGCGGCGGCGCCCCGGATCTCCCGGCGCTTCTCAGCGGCTGGTTCGAGGGGACCTACGATGGTGCGGCCGGCCGGGGCACGGTCCAGGGGCGGTTCGGCGGCTGCGCCTACGCGCGGACGATCGAGAGCCCGCTCCCCGCCGTGCCGGACAAGGTGGCTGGCCCGGTGGCCGGACCCTAAGACTTTTTCTTTTTCTTCCCGAACCGGGTCAGCTCCCGGTCCAGCGTGTCGTTGACCAGCGTCTCGATCTCGGAGCGGCTCATCCGTTTCCCCGGAAGCGAGGGATCGGGCTGAGCCCCCAACTGCTTCTCCACACCCGCCTCGATCCGCTCCACGATCTTCTTGGAACGCTTGCGCGGCGGGCGCTCGCCTTCTCTGACCATTCTCGAAATGGTATCAGCCTTTCCGCGCCAGCAGAGCGGCCGGGAAACGCCCCAGGAGACCGGCCAGGCAGCGCTCTCCGCCCGGAACGTCCTCGCCGGTGAGCTCATTGCGCCAGGTCCCCTCCGGCAGATCCAGCACGGTCTCTCCCCAGTCTCCGCCCAATCCGATGACCAGACGGGGGGCTACGGCGATCACAGCGTCTCCGCGCATAAAGGCTACGGCGTGGTCGGCGCGCGGGCCATGCGCGCGCAGCGGCCAGTACGCTCCTTCCGGACCGAACGCCTCGGGCAGGCGGCGGCGCAGGTGGAGGGCTTGGCGGACCACCCAGAGCTTGGGCAGACCGTCGTCCGCGCGGGCGAGGATCTCCTCGGCCGACAAGCCGGTCTTCAGCTCGTCCAGCAGCCGGCGCCGCAGCTCGTAATCGACAGGGCGGCGGTTGTCAGGGTCGACCAGGCTCAGGTCCCACAGCTCCGAGCCCTGATAGGTGTCCGGCACTCCGGGAGCGGTGAGGCGGATCAGGGTCTGGGCGAGCGAGGCGATCCTCCCGGGCGCGACCAGCGGCGCGACGAAAGCCTCCAAGTCCGCCATGAATTCCTCATCCCCGAAAAGACCTTCGACGAAGCGCTTCACCGCCTCCTCATAGCCGGCATCGGTCCGGGTCCACGAGGTGTACGCCTTGGCCTCGCGCGCGGCCTTCTCCAGATAGGCGAGAAGACGGTCGGCACTGATCGGCCACGCTCCTACCAGCGTCTGGTAGAGCAGATATTCGAGATTCCGGTCGGGAAACCCATCCGTCCGGTACCGCTCGTTGCGTTCGAGCCACCGCCGCACGGCCCCCCCCCAGCGCTCCGGGATCTCGGAGAGCAGGTGAATGCGGACCCGCACGTCCTCGCTCCGCTTGGTGTCGTGCGTCGAAGTGGCGGTCATGGTGCGCGGCCAGCGCTCCTGGTTCCTGGCGCACGCGCGGTGGAAGTCCTCCAGCGAGGTCCCGAAGCGTCCTGGATCTCCCCCAACCTCGTTGAGCGAGACCAGGCGGTTGAAGTTGTAGAACGAGGTGTCCTCCACCCCCTTGGCCATGGCCGGCCCGGTGAGCTGCTGGAAGCGCATCACCAGCTCGCTCTCCACCTCGCCCCGGACCTTGAGCGTCAGGAGATCGCGGAAGAAATCGAGCAAGTCCGGAGAGAGATCGGGCCAGTTGCCCCTGGCTGCCTCGATCGCCTCGTCGACGTAGCGGACGTCCCGCTCGCGCACCTCTCCCGTCTCCGCCCGCACATAGGTGCGGTAGACCGGGAAGCAGGCGGCCACCTCGCGGATCGCCTGGCGCAGCTCGAAGCGCGTGTAGTCGCGGTAGCGGCGGTGGCGCTCGCAGACTTGGAGGAAGACCTCGGCGAGGCGGTTGACGTCGCTCGCCAGCAGCTCTCCCAACACCATGAGCTTCTTCTCCCGCACCATCGCGGGCCAGCCGGCGCCCTGCCCGGTGAGCTCGGTATACAGGTCGGTGAGCGGCGCCTCGCCGGCCGCATCGACGAAGAGGCCGCCCACGAGACTCGCGAAGTCGTAGCCGGTGGTGCCGTCGACCGGCCAGTCCTCGGGCAGAGGCTCTCCGGGCTCCAGGATCTTCTCGACCACGATCCAGGCCTCGGGCGCGGCGGCGTGCAGCCTGGCGAAGTACTGCTCCGGGTCGAGCAGGCCGTCCGGATGGTCGATGCGCAGGCCATCGAGGACTCCGCGCCGCGCCCAGTCGATCACCCGGGCATGGGTGTCGGCGAACACCCGCTCGTCCTCGGTGCGCAGGCCGACCAGGGTGTGCACGTCGAAGAAGCGGCGGTAGTCCAGCTCCTGCCCGGCGGTGCGCCAGAAAGCCGGGCGGTAGTTCTGCCGCTGAAGCAGCTCATCCAACCTGTCCGGATCGGCGTTGATCTCCTCCACGACCGCGTCCACGGCCTCGGCCACCTCGGGCTTTTCGTCACAGAGCCGGGCAAGCTGTCCCGCGAGCACCTCCTTGTCGCGGTGGCGCCGCGCCACGCTCTCGCGATCGGTCTCAGTGGCGAGGGGGAGCTGACCGCAGGCGTCGGCGATGAAGGCCAGATCGGGAGAGCCGCAGCGCCGGGCCGCCTCCCGCAGCAGGTCGTCCAGAGACCGGGGCGCCACCGGCATCCAGTGATCGAAATAGTGGATCTCGAGCTTGCCCTCCTGGCGCACCAGGCGCATCTCCCCCGCTTCAAGGACGCGGCCATAGTGATCGCCCAGGATCGGCAGCAGGACTATGTTGCGCAGCCGCGACTGCGGCGAGTCCCAGTCCACGTCGAAGTAGCCGGCGTAGCGGCTGGCGGGCCCGTTCTCCAGTACGTCCCACCACCAGGTGTTCCGCTGCTCGCCACCCTTGGGATCGATGGCCATGTGGTTGGGCACGACATCGAGCACCTGTCCCAATCCATGCTCGCCAAGCCTGCGGCAGAAGCGCGCGTGGGCCTCCTCCCCGCCCAGATCCTCGTTGACCCGGGAGTGGTCGATCACGTCATATCCATGCGTGCTCCCCCGGGCCGCCTGGAGGTAAGGGGAGCTGTAGACATGGCTGACTCCGAGATCGGCCAGATAGTCGGAGATGGCCGCCGCGTCGTCGAAGCCGAATTCCGGGCGAAGCTGAAGGCGGTACGTGGAAAGCAGGGACCTGGACACGCGGAGCGGGGGTGCAAGAGACGGACCCGCGCCCTCGCCGTCAGCCATGAACGGCTTCACGTGCTCGCTGTAGAGGTCGCGCCCGGTCCCATTCGCCGGAACGTTGCTGCGGGCCTTCTCCAGCCGGTGCAGGAAGCTCTTCTCGATCGAATCTCCGAAGAGCCGCTCGGCGATCTGCACCGCCCGGCCGGCGTAGCGCAGCACCTGGAACGTCTCGATCCCCGCGAGGTCGTTGAAGAACCAGCCGCAGCTCGTGTACATGAGCATGGCGTGGCGCTGCATCTCCATCAGCCCGAGCGCCCGCGCCCGCTCCTCTCCCTCCGGCTGCCGTCCCGCGTGCCGCGCGAAGAATCCGTCCACACTTTCCGACGACGGGTCGAGGATCACCTCGATGGAATCGTCACGGGCCGCCCAGGGGTCTCTGAAGATCCTCGACGCCTCTTTCTCGAAGCGGGGCGCCAGCTCATCGCGCAGCCAGTCCAGGGCCAGCCGCAACGGCGCGCGCCAGGCCTGATTCCAGCCCGTCTCCCCTCCGGTATGGCAGCCGCAGTCGCTGCGCCAGCGGTCCACACCATGGACGCAGCTCCAGGAGGTGTTCTCCCAGATCTCGACCTCATGCTCCGGAGGATGTCTCTCCAGGAATTCGCCATAGTTCGTCAGCCGCGCCAGACCGTGCGACTCGATGTGATGAATCGCATAGGACAGCGCCATCTCGCCATATCGATGATGATGCCCGTACGTCTCGCCGTCCGTAGCGATGTGCGCCAGCCGCGCGCGGTCCGGATTCTCGGGGACGCCGGAGAGCAGACGCCCCGCGAAGCCCTCACCCGACGAGAGCAGCCCTTCGAAGGCGACCGCCCGGGAGACCGGACCGTCGTAGAAGAACAGAGCGATCCGCCGGCCGGAAGGCAGCGCGACCTTATACGGAACCGTGCCGTCGATCCCGCCGCCGCTCACGTCCGTCCACTGCCCTCCTTTCGGCCGTGCTCTCCTCGCCTGGTGAGGCTCGAGGATCGTGAAGCGCACCCCGGCCTCCGCCAGCAAATCGAGGCTCTCCAGGTCCACCGCCGTTTCGGGGAGCCAGACTCCTTCCGCTTTCCGCCCGAACCGGCGCTCGAAATCTCGCAGCCCCCACAGGATCTGCGTCCGCTTATCTCTCCGATTCGACAGCGGCAGGATCGTATGGTTGTACGGCTGGGCCAAGGCCGGGCCATGCCCTGAGAACCGCTCCCGGCTCTCCCTGTCGGCCGCCAACACGGCCTGATAGACCTCGGGCGCGAAGACCTCCAGCCAGGCCAGCAGCGTCGGCCCGAAGTTGAAGCTGATCTGAGAGTAGTTGTTGACGCTCCGCTCGATCCGCCCCTCACCATCCAGGATGCGAGAGGCCGCGTTCGGAGCATAGCACTCTGCCGTGACCCGCTCGTTCCAGTCGTGGTACGGGTAGGCCGATTCCTGGGGCTCGACCGTCCCCAGCCAAGGGTTCTCCCGCGGCGGCTGGTAAAAATGGCCGTGGATACAGAGGTACCGGTTCATTCAGAGGGCGAGATCTTACCCTCATCCCCGCTCGAACACCACGACCGATCGTGGAAGCACCCGGACCTCCACCTCCACCGCCTCGGGGACTTCGCTTCCTGGGCCTCCCCAACCGTCATCGGAGGAATCGAGGATCTTGCGCCATGGGCCTTCCGGGAGGGAGATGGTGGCCGGATCGTCGGCGAAGGACAGGGCGATCAGAACCTCATTGACTACGGCCGGGCCGGGATGCCAGCGCCTCACGAGGAGCACGTCTCCGAGCACGGTGGTCTCCACCGTCTCCTTGTCGAGGTGCGCCAGAGCCGGCACGCTCCGGCGCAACCGGAGCAGCTCGCGGTAGAAGTTGTGGAGGATGCGGTGATGGCCTTGCTCCCGCAGATCGTGATCGAGCCGCGAACGCTCGAAGGTCTCTTCGGACTGGGGATCGGGCGGCTCCTCCCGCCAGCCGAACGCGGCGAACTCCTCCTTTCTGCCCTCGCGGACGGCCTGGATGAGGTCTTCGTCCGAGTGGCTGACGAAGTAGAGGAACGGCGCGGTCTCTCCGTACTCCTCCCCCATGAAGATCAGGGGGAGGAAGGGAGAGAGGAGGACGGCTCCCGCGGCGAGCTTCAGACTCTCGAAAGAGACCAGGGAGGTCAGGCGTTCGCCGTTCATCCGGTTCCCGGTCTGGTCGTGGTTCTGCGCGCAGACGACGTGCCGCCAGGCCTCGACCTCTTCGGCCGGCGCTCCGTGGCGGCGCCGGCGGAACTCCGAGTACTCGCCGGTGTAGATGAAGCCTCCGGCCATGGCCTTGGCCAGTTGGGGCAGACCTCCGAAGTCCTGGTAGTAGCCGCTCCGCTCGCCGGTGAGCTGGACGTGCAGGGCGTGGTGGAAGTCGTCGGTCCACTGCGCGTCGAGCCCGCAGCCACCGCGGCCGGGCGGGCGCAGGAAGAAGAGCGTGTTGATGTCGCTCTCGGCGATGCCGTGGACGGGACGGCCGAGCTGCCCTCCAAGATCGTGGAGCGCGGTCGCCAACTCCTGCAGGAAGGGCCTCTCCGACTGGTCGGCGATGGCGTGGACCGCGTCCAGGCGCAGGGCGTCGAAGTGGTACTCGGCGATCCAGCACAGGGCGTTCTCGATGAATAAGGCCCGCACAGGATCGCTGTCCGGACCATCATAGTTCAGGGCGAGCCCCCAGGGCGTCTTGTAACGGGCGGTGAAGTAGGGGCCGTACTCGGAGAAGTAGTTCCCCTCGGGCCCCAGGTGGTTGTAGACCACGTCGAGAACGGCCGCGAGGCCGCGGGCATGGCAGGCGTCCACCAGCCGCTTCAACCCCTCCGGGCCGCCATAGGAATTCTGGACCGCGAACGGCAGGACGCCGTCGTAGCCCCAGTTGCGGGAGCCCGGGAACTGCGCGACCGGCATGATCTCGATCGCCGTGATTCCGAGGTCGCGCAGGCGATCCAGGTGCGGGATCACCGCGTCGAATGTCCCCTCCGGCGTGAAGGTCCCCACGTGCAGCTCGTAGAAGACGCAGGCGGAGAGGGGAAGCCCGCACCAATCCGCGTCGGTCCAGTCGAAGCCGCGGTCGACCACCGCGGAGGGGCCGTGCACGGTGTTCGGCTGATAGCGGGAGGCCGGATCGGGGCGTCCGTCCTTGCCGTCCAGCCGGTATCTGTAGGTCGTGCCCGGCCGGACATCCTCCGCTTCGATCTCGAAATAGCCGCCGTCGCGGCGCTCCATGCCGATCTGACGCTGGCCGCATATGTCGAGCTCCACCCTTTCAGCGAGCGGCGCCCAGACGCGGAATCGGCAACGGTCGCTGCCAAGATACACGGCACCCAGAGAGGGTTGCCAAGAGACTTCAGACATCGAGACCTCCTCCAGCTCAGTCGGATCTTTGCGTCGGTTTGGCGGGACTCTTGGAGGGCTCGCGGTCCCGCTTCAGGAACACCACTCCGAGCGGCGGCAGGCTGAGGGTGAGGGAGTGCGAACGGCCGTGGAGCGGCACGGGGACCGCCTGCACGCTTCCCATGTTGCCGTGGTTGGTTCCGCCGTAGCGAGTGGCATCGCTGTTGAGGATCTCCCGGTAGCGGCCGCCGCCGGGCACGCCGACGCGGTAGTTGTCGCGCGGCAGCGGAGTGAAGTTGAAGACCGCCACGACCGGATCGCCCGACTTTCCCTTGCGCAGATAGGAGAAAACGCTGTTCTCCGCGTCGTTGGCGTCGATCCACTCGAAGCCGTCGGGCGAGCTGTCCAGCTCGTGCAGGGCGGGATCTTCGCGGTAGAGGCGGTTGAGGTCCTCCAGCCAGCTCGCGATGCCGGCGTGCGCCTCGTCTTCCAGCAGGTCCCAGTCGAGGCTCGAATCGTGGTTCCACTCCCGCCACTGGGCCAGCTCGGCGCCCATGAAGAGCAGCTTCTTGCCCGGCTGGGAGTACATGTAGGCGTACAGCAGACGCAGGTTCGCCAGCTTCTGCCACTTGTCGCCGGGCATCTTGTTGATCAGCGAGCCCTTGCCGTGGACTACCTCGTCGTGGGAGAGCGGCATCACGAAGCTCTCGTTGAACGCGTAGATCATCCGGAAGGTCATCTGGTTGTGGTGGTACTTGCGGTGGATCGGGTCGTGCGACAGGTACTTCAGGGTGTCGTGCATCCATCCCATGTCCCACTTGAAGCCGAAGCCCAGGCCGCCGACGTAGGTCGGGCGCGACACCATCGGCCAGGCGGTCGACTCCTCCGCGATCATCTGCGCGTCGGGATAGGTCTCGTAAACCTCCTCGTTCAAAGTGCGCAGGAATTGGATGGCGTCCAGGTTCTCGCGGCCGCCGTACCGGTTGGGGATCCACTGCCCGGACGACCGCGAGTAGTCGAGGTAGAGCATGGAGGCCACGGCGTCCACGCGCAGGCCGTCGGCGTGGTACTTCTCCAGCCAGAAGACGGCGCTGCTGGTCAGGAAGCTCCGCACCTCGTTGCGGCCGTAGTTGAAGATGTAGCTCCCCCAGTCGGGGTGGAACCCCTGGCGCGGGTCCGCGTGCTCGTAGAGATGGGTCCCGTCGAAGAAGCCGAGCGCGAACTCGTCGGTCGGAAAATGGGACGGGACCCAGTCCAGGATGACCCCGATCCCCTGCTGGTGCAGGTGATCGATCAGGTACATCAGATCCTGCGGCGTGCCGTGGCGGCTGGTGGGCGAGAAGTAGCCGGTGGACTGATATCCCCAGGAGCCGTAGAAGGGGTGCTCCATGATCGGCAGCAGCTCGACGTGGGTGAAGCCGAGCTGCTTGACGTGATCGGCGAGCAGCGGCGCGATCTCGCGGTAGGTGAGCGAGCGGTTCTCCTCTTCGGGGACCCGCCGCCAGGAGCCGAGGTGCACCTCGTAGATCGACATCGGCGCCGACAGCGACTGCCGCTCGGCGCGCGAGGTCATCCACTCGTCGTCCCACCAGTCGTATTCGAGGTCCCAGACGACCGAGGCTTGGCGCGGCGGCACCTCGGCCCAGAAGGCGAAGGGATCGGCCTTGTCTACCCGGTAGCCGTTGAAGCGCGATTCGACGTGGTACTTGTAGCGCGTGCCAGGGAGCACTCCCGGCACGAACAGCTCCCAGATGCCGGACGTCCCATGGAGAGACATCCGGTTGTCCCGCTTGTCCCAGCCGTTCCAGTCGCCGATCACGGAGACGCACTCGGCGTTCGGCGCCCAGACCGCGAACCAGGTGCCCTCCTCGTCCCCGTCCATCCCGGGGTGGGCTCCCAATCGTTCGAAGAGACGGTGGTGGGTCCCTTCGTTGAACAGATACAGGTCCTGCTCGGTGATCGGACTGGTCATCTCCCCTTCCTCAGCTCATCCACCCGCCGCAAAAGCGCGAGCACCTCGGGCTTCGTGGAGAATTCCTCGAAGCTCAGACGCGCCTTGCGTTGCCAGTTGGGACGCTCCGTGCTGGTGCCGGGCACGTTCTGCGGCTCGGTCTCCCCCCAGAGGTCCTCCAGATTGATCAGTACCATGCGCGCCTGGCTGGCGGCCAGGTGCTCCAGGCGCCGGCGCAGCACCGCGTCGTAGGTCGCCTCCTCGTCGCGGCCGGGATCGTGCGGCAGCTCGCTCTCCATGCCGCGGCGGATCTCGGCGCGCCGCTCCCGCTCCGCGCGCGCCTGCTCCTCGGTGAAGAAGCCGAGCCGCTGGAGGTCGTCCACGTCCCGGCTCTCCCAGAACGCGCGGAAGGTCGGCATGTCGTGCGTGTTGAGGCTCGCCGCCGACTTGGCCGGCGGCTCGCGCAATATCTGGCTCCCCGGCTGCAGCTCGTACTGCACCACGTACATGCCGAGGACCTCATGGCGGTCCATGGCCTCGTTGACCTCGGGCGGCACTGTGCCCAGGTTCTCGCCGACGATCATCGCCTGGTGCTTGTGGGACTCCACGGACATCACGGCCCACAGCTCCTCGGCCGGATAGGTGACGTAGACGCCGCCGGAGGCGTCCATCCCTTCGGGAATCCAGAACAGCCGGTGGAGCTGCATGATGTGATCGATACGCAGCAACCCGGCGTGCTCCAGGTGATGGCGCAGGCAGGAGATCAGGTGGTCGTAGCCGTGCTCGCGGAGGCGCTCCGGGTGGAGCGGCGGAAACCCCCAGTTCTGTCCCTGGGTGAAGAAGGCGTCCGGAGGCGCTCCCGCGGCCGCTCCTTGCGCGAAAAGCTCGCGCTCGCGCCAGACGTCGAAGCCGCCGCCATGCACTCCCAGGGGCAGGTCGAGGTAGAGCCCCGGCCCGCGCCGCCGAGCCTCCTTCGCCATGCCGCCGATCTGCTGCTCGCACGCCCACTGGGTCCAGAGGTAGTAGCGGTAGTCCTCTTCGTCGAAATCGGCGGGAGCGAGCGGCCCTTCCCGCAGGCGCTCGGGCCAGCGCTGCCAGGGCTCGCCCCGGCGGTCGCCCACGGCGCGGAAGGCGGCGTAGGCCTCCAGGTCCTTCTTGCGGCGCACGAAGCGATCGAATTCCTCGTGCCGCTCCGACGAGCGGGAGAAAAACTTGCGAGCCAGCTCTTCCAGCGCGCGCCGCTTCAGGGCCATCAGCCGGGGATAGTCGACGCGCGAAGCCGAGCGCAGCGCCCCGACCTCGCGCAGGAATTCCGGCGATTCGACGAGCCGGCGGGTGGAGACGCACTCCTCCATCTCCGGCAGCCGCCGCGGGTCCAGGTAGAGCTCGTTCCAGAAGAGCCGGCTGGCCGGAGCGTAAGGGCTCGGCTCGCAGGGCTCGTCGAGGAACGCCGAGAGCATGGGCAGCGTCGCCACCACGCCGCCTCCCAGGCCGGCGGTCCACTCGGCCAGCGCCTCCAGGTCGGTGAAGTCGCCCGCGCCCCAGTTGTGGTCCGTGCGCAGGGCGTAGAGCGGCAGGAACAATCCCCAGAGCGAGCGCCGGTCGGAATAGGCCCTGGAGGGGGCCGAGATCACCAGCGTCTCTTGCGGGCGCCCGCCGTTCTCGATCCGCAGCTCGTGGTAGCCCGAAGGCAGCGGCTCGGACAGCGTCAGCCGGCGTGCTCCGTCTCCGCTCTGCGGCAGGCTCTCCACGTCGAGCACCCAGCCGCGCCGCTCTCCCCCTTCGAGGTCGAGGTGACAGGCGAGAGAGCCGCGGGCGCCGGAGCCGAGCCGCAGGTCGATCCCCCGGCTGTGCCCGTCCCAGGCCACCACCACCGGATCGAGAACCCGCTCGGCCAGCTCCTGCCGCCGCTCCCGCAGCGCCTCGGGCACGTCCGACAGGGTCTCGACCGGCGCCTCCAGCGCGCGCAGGACCGCGAGCAGCGATTCCGGCGTCGCCTCTATGAATCTGCCCATGGCGTCCCAGTACGAGGTCTGGACCCCGTACAGACCGGCCAGGGCGTGCAGGTCTTCTCGCAAACGGCTCATCCTTCCTGTCCCGAAAGACCCAGGATCTGCAGGATTCCCTGAAGCGGGATCCTCACCCAGTCGGGACGATTGTTCAGCTCATAAGCCAGCTCGTAGACCGCCTTCTCCAGCACGAAGACGTCGAGCAGAGTCTCGAGGTCCTCGCGCGACGAGGGCATGAACGACGCCCCCTGCGCCCGGCCGAGGTAGGCGCGCAGGAACGCCGAAGAGACCCAGCGCTCCCAGTACCGGGCCCAGCTCTCCAGCTCCCGCAGGGAGTCGGGAGACACGATCCCGGCCGCGGCCTCCTCGAACAGCTTCGCATAAGCCGCGTAGTGGAATGAGCGCAACATGCCCGCGACGTCGCGGAAGGGGGAGCGCTTCAGCCGCCGCTCCGAGAGCGACCGCGTGGGCTCGCCCTCGAAGTCGAGGATCACGAAGTCCTTGCCGGTGTAGAGCACCTGCCCGAGGTGATAGTCGCCGTGGATGCGGATCCTCTCGGCCGAGAGCTTGCCGCCGACCAGTTTCCAGAAGCGCTCGAGGATCGAGTCCTCCGCCGCGAGGGCGCGCTCGGCGTCCGCGCGCGCGGCCGGAGCCAGCGCGTCGAGCCCCTGCCGCAGCAGGCGGAAGCTCCGCTTGGTCTGCGTGCGCATCGAGTCATAGAGCGACCGCTGGTACAGCTCGGAGAAAGGCTCCGGCGCGAAGTCGCGGTCCCGCCCCGATGCCAGCGCGACGTGCAGCTCGGCCGTGCGCTCGCCCAGCAGCCGAGCCGTGGTCAGATAGGTGCCGATCCGCTCATAGATGTCGTCCGGCGGCGTACCCGTCGCGAGCGCCACGAGAGGCTCCGTGGATATGGGAGCCGGCCCGTGCTCGTTGCGTCCCCAGCCGGTCAGCACCCGGTCGAAGTAGCGGCCGAGGGCGTCCAGCGTGTAGCGCCAGGCGTCCCCCTCGTTGGACACGAACTCGTGGAGCACGCCGAGCGTCATCGGCTCCGCGCCCGGCTGATGTGGCTGGATCTCCAGCCAGCCGGCCACCCGCGGCGAGCACCGGAAGGTGGTCTGCTCGGTCAGGAAGCGGCCCACCTCCAGGTCGGGGTTGACGCCCGGCTCGATGCGGCGGAACAGCTTGAGGACCAGTCGGTCGCCGAACCGCAGCGACGTGTTGCTCTGATCCCCTGAGAGCAACGCGGGCTCCAGGTCCCCCTCTCCTCTCGCCTCGGTGAAGATCGGAGCGGCGGCCGCCAGCAGGTCGCTCCGCTCTCCGCGGAAGCGCCCGTTCCGCGCCATCGCCTCCAGCAGCGCGCGGGAGAACGCGGCCTCGCCCAGCGGGTCGTAGAGCAGGCCCGTCCCCTCCGGTTGGGAAGACTCCAGCCGCGCGAGGATCGGCGGCGACCCGGCCTGGCGCAGCCGATCGCCGAGCTCGGCCTGGGTATCGGGGACGAAGGCGACCGGCAGAGCGTAGGCGTCCGCCTCGGCGTCCGCATAGTCCACGTGGAGCAGCAGCAGGCGGGCGCCGCCCTCCAGCGGAATCGCCTCGGTGATCGTCACGCCACGGATCCTGCGCGCCTTGCCGCCGAACCAGCGGCGCGACGGGAGGATGGCCGCGAGCGCTCCCTCCAGGTCGTCCCTGGAGTGACCCTCCAGGCAGCTCTCCCAGGAGCCGCGAATGACCAGCGTGGGGATCTGCGCCTCGCTCAGCTCCACACCGGGAGCCGCTTGGCGCGGCTTGCCGAGCTGGCCGGGGACGGTCACCAGCTCGAACCAGTAGAAGGAGTGAGGGCCGAGGGTCATCGGATACAGCCCCTCCGCCACCTTCGGGAACGCCGAGCGCCCGAAAAGCTCGACGGGAGTCATCCCCGCCAGCGCCGAGAGATCGAGCTCGGCGTGCTGGGTGAAGCGCGACAGGTTGGCCACCACGAGCAGAGTCTCCCCCTCGTACCGGCGCAGGAACGCGAGCACCCGGTGGTTCTCCGGCGCCAGGAACTCGATCGTGCCGCGGCTGAAGGCGCGGTGACGCTTGCGCAGGGCGATGACGCGCC
Source organism: Thermoanaerobaculia bacterium (assembly GCA_036380715.1). Classification (GTDB taxonomy): domain Bacteria; phylum Acidobacteriota; class Thermoanaerobaculia; order Multivoradales; family UBA5704; genus UBA5704. The sequence goes on from DASVEF010000285.1 coordinate 13,116, forward strand.
GCATCCACCAGAGCAGCGAGTGCGGGTTGCTATCCTGGGCCTCCACGTTGACCGCTTCGTAGTGGTACTCGGGATCGACGATCACCGGCAGGTAGAGCTTCTGCGGGTTGGCGCGCGAGAAGCCGGCGTTCTTGTCGGGGCTCCACTGCATGGGCGTGCGCACGCCGTTGCGGTCGCCCAAATAGAAGTTATCGCCCATGCCGATCTCGTCGCCGTAGTAGAGCACCGGCGTGCCCGGCAGGGAGAAGAGCAGCGCGTTCATCAACTCGATACGGCGGCGGTCGTTGCCGAGCAGCGGCGCCAGGCGCCGGCGGATGCCGACGTTGATGCGCTGCGCCTTGTCCTGCGCGTAGACCCGGTACATGTAGTCGCGGTCTTCGTCGGTCACCATCTCCAGCGTCAGCTCGTCGTGATTGCGCAGGAAGGTCGCCCACTGGGCGTTCTCGGGGATCGGCGGCGTCTGCTGCAGGATGTCGACGACCGGGAACCGGTCCTCCAGGCGGATCGCCATGAACAGGCGCGGCATCACCGGGAAGTGGAACGACATGTGGCACTCGTCCCCCCCGGTCGCCGGATCGCCGAAATACGCGATGGCGTCCTCCGGCCACTGGTTGGCCTCGGCGAGCAGCATGCGCCCCTGGAACCTGGCGTCAACGTGGGCGCGCACCTTCTTGAGGAAGACGTGCGTCTCCGGCAGGTTCTCGTTGTTGGTCCCCTCGCGCTCGTAGAGGTAGGGGATGGCGTCGAGGCGCAGGCCGTCCACCCCCATCTCCATCCAGAAGTCGAGAGCCCTGAAGACCTCCTCGTGCACCTGCGGGTTGTCGAAGTTGAGGTCGGGCTGGTGCGAGAAGAAGCGGTGCCAATAGAAGGCGTTGGCGACCGGGTCCTTGGTCCAGTTGGAGACCTCGGTGTCGGTAAAGATGATGCGCGTGCCCGCGTACTTCTTGTCCGTGTCGCTCCACACGTAGAAGTCGCGCTCGGGCGAGCCCGGCGGGGCCAGGCGGGCGCGCTGGAACCAGGGGTGCTGGTCGGACGTGTGGTTGATCACCAGCTCAGTGATGACCTTGAGGCCGCGGCGGTGCGCCTCGTCGAGGAAGGTCTTGAAGTCCTCCAGATTGCCGTAGGTCGGATGGACGCTGGTGTAGTCGGAGATGTCATAGCCGTCGTCACGCCAGGGAGAGGGATAGAACGGCAGGATCCAGATGGCGGTGACGCCCAGGTCGCGCAGATAGTCGAGCTTGCTCGTCAATCCCTGGAAATCGCCGCGGCCGTCGCCGTTCGAGTCGGCGAACGCCCGCACGTGGATCTCGTAGATGATCGCGTCCTTGTACCAGAGGGGATCGCCCAGCCGCTCGTCCCGTCGGTCCTCTCCGTTCGACATGCCGGCCTCTCTAGATGAAGTAATCGAAGTCCCTCTCCGACCGCACCCGCCGGCGGACCCGGAAGATGTGCGCGGGGATCGACTGCGGATCGAGCTGTACGAAGTTGCGCGTTCCGTGCCACAGGTAGCGCGCGCCGGTCAGCAGGTCGTGCACCTGGAACGGCTGGTCGCGCGGCAGCCCGAGATCGTCGACCGGCAGCTCGATCCAGGCGGACTGGACGTGGTGGGGATCGAGGTTGACCGCGACCAGGATCACGTTGTCGCCGCGGTCGTCCACCTTGCTGTAGCAGAGGATGCTCTGGTTGTCGGCCTCGTGGAAGCGCAGGCCGCGGTCGGTCTGCAGCGCCGGGTTCTCGTGCCGGATGCGGTTGACGAGCGCCATCAGCTCGTGCAGGCTGTCCGGCCGGTCGAGGTCCCACTGGCGGATCTGGTACTTCTCGGAATCACGGTACTCCTCGCTCCCCCGCTCGCGCGGCACGTTCTCCATCAGCTCGAAAGCCGGACCGTAGACGCCGTAGCTCGCCCCCAGGGTGGCGGCCAGGATCAGCCGCTGCACGAACACGGGCCGGCCGCCGATCTGCAGCGGCTCGGTGAGGATGTCCGGCGTGTTGGGCCAGAGGTTGGGGCGGAAGAACTCGCGCACCCCGGTCTGCGTCAGCTCGGTGAAGTACTCGGCCAGCTCCCAGCGCGTGTTGCGCCAGGGGAAGTAGTTGTACGACTGGGTGAAGCCGGTCTTGGCGAGCCGGTACATGATCTTGGGGCGGGTGAACGCCTCGGACAGGAACAGCACGTCCGGGTGCTCGCGCTTGATCTCGCTGATCATCCACTCCCAGAACGGGAACGGCTTGGTGTGCGGGTTGTCCACCCGGAAGATCTTCACCCCCTGCCCGATCCAGTAGTCGACGACGCTCTTGAGCTCCCGCCAGAGCTCGCGCCAGGCCTCCGT
>DASVEF010000286.1:0-8772 GCA_036380715.1 Thermoanaerobaculia bacterium
GACATATTGAAATTACGGAAAACCCATGTATCGACCCCAGGATATCTATATCCTGCCTTCCTTAGGTCTAGAACTGGCATCAGAACAGCTTCGTCGAACTCGAGTGCGCGCGACCGGCTACACCAAGCAGAACAAGAAGGAATACAGCCGTCATAAGACGGAGATCCACAATATTGATCCGGAGCGCAAGCAGCGCCTGGACTCCCAGCGAGTACACTATTGCTCCTAGAACGACAACAACGGCATACTCCAACAAACGTAGGTACTCGCGTTTCCGAAGCGACTTCACGAGGGCTTCACCAAGGACTAGTACCGCCAAACCAACTAGCAACATACCTGTTCCCATATTGTTTGTATAGCCGCCACGCCGCTGTGCTTCTATGGATCCGCCCACAGCGATTAGAGCGTTGCCACACATAAGCGCTGAAAGCAATAAACCCCGCTGTTCCGAAAAATCTACCAGCGTCGGCGAAGCAGCGCTACCGATGTATCGCAAGCGAACGCCGAACCTCGTTGTAAGGCCGTACAGTAGCGCACCGCCAGTAGCTGCAAAGCATGTAAGCCAAAAGAGGGAGAATATAATATGTGCCTGGTACGGCCGGTCTCCGATAACTGCAGCAGTAAGCTCTGCATCGAGCGCATCAACTTTACTATGGAAGTTAACCAATCCTAGAAGGCTCTTCGTAGAACCACCTGATACGTAAGGTGCCGTTAAAACAAGAATAATCATCGAGAGCACGCCCGAGATCACCTTGCCTACTCCAAGGCGAACGTTTATGACCCATGTTAGCAATCCTCCGATTGCACCCCCTGCCGCAGCTGAAGCAAGAGATAGCGGAGTCCCCCATCCATTAATCAAGCTAACGGAATAAAGTGCCGCTCCAATCGTAAACGAGCCGTCAGCAGTAAGGTCTGGAAAACCGGCCATGCGTATCAAGAGGAGTATCCCTGCGACAACAAACAATAACCCTGTAGCATTGTAGATAATAGAGTCCATGAAGATCAGTGCATTGGCAGGCAGATCCATGGGAACCTCAGTGGAGCTTAGCCCCTTTACCTCTCAGATAATTAAGATCAAGGTCAAATTGGGCAGCCGCAGCCGTATTCACCAAGAGATCGCCGCTTGACACAATCTTCACCGGAATCTGCCCAGGATCTTGCCCTTCCAGAACCTTGGCCACAAGTTCGGCGGTATCATCGCCAAAGCTTGTCATGTTGATTGAAAGAGCCAGAACTCCTCCTTTTTCTACGCTACCCGACTCTCCGCCGAAAACCGGCTTACGCGCTTCGCGCGCTGCTTTTATTAGCCCATCCATGTTCTCAAGGATTAGATGATCGATTCCCGTGTAAATTGCATCTACGTCCCGCAAAAGTGCGACAGTGGTCGGATATACATCCGCTGCGTCAGAAACTGGCGATAGCCGCAACTCGAAACCAAGCTTCTTCGAAAGCTGGCTCATTGCTTCGACACCGATCTTTGATACGTCATCTCCGCGAGTATAAAGCATCCCGATGCGGCGAGCTTTTGGGAATACGTCATGAAATGCCTTTACTTGCGCCTCGAATGGCCATCTATCGCTTACCCCGGTGATGTTGCCACCTGGCTGCTCAAGGTTTACAACCAATCCTGTACCCACCGGATCGGTCACACCGGAAAACACGACCGGTACGCTCTTCGTTGCTTTCGCCACGCTTAGAGCAGAAGGCGTCGAGATCGGGACTATTACCGCAGGGGATAAGCGTACAAAATCCTGCGCAATTGGAAGGGTAAGAGAGGGGTCGCCATTTGCGTTTCTGAAAACAATCGTTATGGTCTTACCGTCTTCGTAGCCCCTTCTTGCAAGCCCGGCAACTAAGCCTGCCCGCACTTGATCCAGCGCAGGATGAGTAGCGATTTGGGTAATGGCAATAACGGGGAGATGGTTGTCATCATTAATGCGTATTTTTCTATACGCCAGAACGGCCGCGATGATACCTAGAATAACGATGACCCAAACTATCTTGTTCCTGATCATCTCCTCCTCCTATGCCAGTTTGCCGCCAGTCATTGGCTACTATTAGCACAACTAATGTTGACTCAGAGAGAACAACGCACGAAGACACACCGATATCTTAGCCTTTCATTACCGGGACTCTGGGCGGACACCTACCTAGGCTGAGGCCTGTCACATCGAAGCCTCGGCAGTAGACTTGACTAAAGTCTTATAATCATATGACATCAAGGCCTCTTTGTCAACAAACTCTGTCCACGCCTAAGCCCGGCGCCCTCTATCGATGTTAATGGATGCGATATTAAAGAAAGTGCGACTCACCCTTCTCCCGAGGGAATCTATTCCATCAAGTCTGGCCGGGCACGGCCCTTCGACCAGCACCCCCGGAAGGCCTGGTTGAAGCGACCTGGGCCTGGTCCCGACTATCTCCCGCACCATGCCAGCCCCCTTTTCCAGTTCCGGTGGTCCGCGCACTAGACCGTCGTTGGAGAAGGCAACTGGGGACGTTTCGGCGGAGTTCGCAGAGGCTCGCAAGGTGGCCGTGAGCTCCCATATCCCATAGGGCCTTCAGCGCGGAGCCCCGCCCTTCGGAGGCGCCGGCACCTTCACCTCCCGCGGCGGGCTCTGCTCGAGCTTGCCCAGCAGATAGCTGATCGCCGTCTCCAGGCTCGGGTCCTGACCCTTGGCGACCAGGTCCGGGCTGTCGATGACCTCGAGGTCCGGAGCCACGCCCTCGTTCTCCACCGCCCACTCGCCCTCCGGGGTGAAGAAGCGGAAAGAAGCCGCGCTGACGCTCCCGCCGTCCAGGAGCGAGGGGCTGCCGGCGATGCCGATCAGTCCGCCCCAGGTGCGCGTGCCGATCAGCGGCCCGAGCCCGGCCCTCTTGAAGTAGTAGGGGAAGGCGTCGCCACCCGAGCCCGCCTGGCCATTGATCAGGGTGACCTTGGGGCCGGTGTGGGCGAAGCCCGGCGTGGGATTCGGCTCCAGGCCGCGTTGCGCCCAGTAGCTGAGCCGCGGCCGGCTGAGCAGCGCGATCATCTGGTCCGGGATGAACCCGCCGCCGTTGTAGCGGTCGTCGATGATCAGCGCGTCCTTGTTGGCCTGCGGATAGAAGTACTTGAACAGCTCCCGATTCCCCTCCACCGCCGTGTTCGGCAGGTGGATGTAGCCGATCCGGCCGTTCGAGGCCATCTCGACCTTGGCGCGGGTGGCCAGCACCCAGTCCAGGTAGCGGAGGTTCTGCTCGCTGTCGACCGGCCGGACCCGCTCCTCCCGCGCCCCCTTCGTCGTCGGCTCGCCGTTGACCAGCAGGGCGACCACCCGGCCGGCCTTGTTCTGCAGCAGGCGATAGAAGTTGTCCACCCCCTTGGCGGTCTCGCCGTCCACGGCCAGGATGTAGTCGCCGGCCTTGACGTTCACCCCCGGCTCGGTCAGCGGCGAGCGGAAGTCCTCGTGCCAGTTCTCGCCGGGGAAGATCTTGGCGATGCGGAAATATCCCGAGGAGTGCGCCTCGACCTCGGCCCCGAGCAGGCCGTTCTCCACCCGTTCCACGCCCGGCGCGTTGCCGCGGCCGACGTAGATGTGGCCGGCCGAGAGCTCGCCCCCCAGCTCGCCGAACAGGAAATCGAGGTCGTTCCGGGTGGCCGCGTACGGCAGCATCTGGCCGTACTTCTCGCGCATCGCCTTCCAGTCCACCCCGTGCATCGCAGGGTCGTAGAACCAGTCGCGCAGGATGCGCCAGGCGTCCATCCACATCTGCCGCCACTCCTCGCGCGGCACGATCTGCATCTCCAGCCGGTCGAGCGCCAGCTTGTGCTCCGCCGCCTTCTGCCCGGGCTTGGCGTCGACGACGCCGTAGCTCTCCCCCTGGCGGAAGAGGATCTTCTTGCCGTCGGCCGAGAGCTCGAAGGACCGGACGCCGTCGAGCACGACCTCCTCCTTGCGCTCGTCGAGGTTGTACATCTTGAGCTGCGTCCGCGGACCGTCGCCGACCAGGTAGAAGACCGCGCTCTCGTTGGCCGCCAGGTTCCGGTAGTTGCCCGACGGGCCGGGGATCGCCCGTACGCGCAGCTCGAAGCCGTCGACGTCGATCTCGACCGGTCCGCTCTCGGCCTTGGCGGCGTCGCCGGCCGCCTCCGCATCCTCGCCCTGTTTGCCCTTGCCGCCCTGGGCCGGCTCGTCGTCCGCGACCCTCGGCGGCTCCGGCTTCTCGGAGCTGTTCTCGAATTCCTCCTCGTCGCTCTCCGGCAGGAAGAGCGCCGGGCCGTCCTTGGACAGCACCGCCAGGTAGACGCGGGTGGGGTTGGTGTAGACGTAGTCGAACTCGAAGTCGCTGTACGTCAGGTTGAAGTCGCGGTTCGACAGGAAGTAGAGATAGCGCCCCTGGGGATCGAAGACCGGCTCGGCCTCGTTCGTCAGGTCGCTGGTGAGCTGGTACGGCCTGTTCTTGTCCAGCGAGTAGACCCAGACCGACGAGAACTGGTTCGGGCCGACCTTGGTGTAGGTCAGCCAGCGGCTGTCGGGCGCCCAGCGGTAGTCGACGATGTCGTTGCGCACCCCCTTGTCCACGTCCACCACCCTGCCGCCGTCGACCTCGACGTAGCGGAGCCGCTGCTTCTTGTCGCTGAAGACCAGCTTTCTGGAGTCGGGCGACCAGACCGGCGGGAAGCGCCAGATGTCGCCGTCCCGGGTGACCTGGCGCTCCTCTCCCTCTCCATCACTGCGCCGGACGTAGATCTCGTACTCGCCCGTCCTGTCCGAGAGATAGACGATCCACCGGCCGTCCGGCGACCAGGAGACGTCCATCTCCCGCACGCCCGGCGTACGGGTCAGGTTGCGGGCCTCCCCCTTCTCCGCCGGCACGGTGAAGACCTCGCCGCGAGCGCCGAAGACGGCCCGCTTGCCGGTGGGCGAGATGGCGAACGACTGGATGTCCTCGGTCACGTTCTTGAAATAGGGAAGGGTATGCGGCAGATCGCCCTGGACGCGGATCGGCACCCGCCGGCTCCCGCCGCTGGCCGGATCGAAGAGGTAGATGGACCCGCCGGCCTCATAGACCACGCGGCGGTCGTCTCCGCTCGGCCAGAGCACGTCGTAGTCGTTGTGATTCGTCACCTTGCGCACCTGGCGGGTGCCGGTGTCGTAGGCGTAGAGGTTCAGGAAGAAGTCGCGGTCCGAGGTGAAATAGATCGTGTCGCCGATCCAGACCGGCTGGTTGTCGGTCCCCTTGTAGTCGGTGATCCGCTCGGCCGTGTTGTTCTTCAGGTCGTAGATCCAGACGTCCTGGGCGCGCCCGCCGTAGTGGCGCTTCCAGGTGCGGAACTCGCGCATGATCGGCGTGTAGGCGTACCGGTTGCCGTCCGGCGAGAGCGTGCCGCCGGCCCCCTCGGGCATCGGCAGAGGAGTCTCCATGCCGCCGGCCGCCGGCACCAGGTAGGGCCTGGAGATCCGCTCGCTCCAAGGGACCCGGTTGGCGTTGAACAGGACCTTCTTGCCGTCCGGAGTCCAGCCGAGGACCCGGTTGTCGTAGCCGCCGCGCGGCGGCAGCTCGCCGACGTCGTTGCGGAACGTGAGCTGCCGCGGAGCGCCGCCGTCGACGTCGATCACGTGCACCTGGCGGGTGCCGCTGTACTGGCCGGTGAAGGCGACCTGTCTGCCGTCCGGCGAGAACTTGGGGAACAGCTCCTCCCCCCGGTCCGAGGTGAGCCGCCGGGCCGTCCCGCCCGCGGCGTCGGCCAGCCACAGGTCGTCGCCGTAGACGAAGACGATCTTGTCGCCGTGGACGTCGGGATAGCGCAGCAGCCGGGTCTCCCCCTCCGCCTGCGCGAACGCCGCTGCCGCCGAGAGCAGCGCGAGGAGAATCATGAGAATCGATCGACGCACAAAAGCTCCTTTCTGAGCCTGTCGGCCCGCCTTCTTCCTTACGAAGAATCGGCGAGCGGAGTTGCCTTCTCGACCAGCAGGGCCCGGGTGGGCGCGGACAGGTGGATCCCTTCCCCCTCCAGCCGGCGCATCAGAGTCAGGAGGATCGCCTGCTGCCGGTCCATGTAGAGGGAGTATTCGGGCGAGAGGACGAAGTAGACCACCTCGAATTCGAGCGACGACTCGGCGAGACGCTTGAAGTGGGCCCGGTCGAAGCGGACCTGGTCCTGCGCCTCGACGATCTCCCGCACCATCCCGGGGACCTTCTCCAGCTTCCCGACCGGAGTCTCGTAGACCACCCCGAAGGTGAACACCGCGCGGCGTTCGGCCATTCGCTTGTAGTTGCGCAGCCGGCTCCGCACCAGGTCGCTGTTGGAGAAGACGATCTGCTCGCCGGAGATGCTGCGCACGTGGGTGGTCTTGAGGCCGATGCTCTCCACCGTGCCCACGTAGTCGTCCACGTGGATCGTATCGCCGATGACGAACGGCTTGTCGAGCACGATCGACAACGAGGCCAGCAGGTCGCCGAGGATGTTCTGCACCGCCAGAGCGACCGCGACGCCGCCGATCCCGAGCCCGGCGACCAGGGCGGTGACGTCCACCCCCACGTTCTCCAGGGTGGCCAGGACGATCACCGTCCACAGCACCAGCTTGGCCATGAAGCCGGCCGCCCCGATCAGGGTCGCCGACGCGGCGTCCACCTCCAGGCGCTTGCGCCTGGTGCGCGCCACCCAGAAGTTGATGGCGACCAGCATCCAGAGCGCGATCTGGAGAAGCAGGGCGACGACCGCGGCCGACTTGAGAAAATCCCGGGCCTGGTCCGACAGATCGAGGACGAAGCTGGCCAGGTAGGCGATCGGGACGAGCATCAGGAGCCGCCGGGTGCGGCGCACCAGCTCGATGACGAAGTCGTCGACGTCCGTCGCCGTCCTCTCGGCGATCTTGCCCGCCCGGCGGATGACCAGCTTCTTGAGGAGATAGAGGAAGAGATAGGCCGCCACGCCCAGGGCGACGGCCGTCAGCCAGTCGCGGACGGAGCTCCCCAGGAAGCCCAGCTCCAGCCAACGCCCCTCGTCGATCTGCATGCCGGGCTTTTACCGGAAGATCAGAAAAACCTCCGGAGGAGGTTCAGGATCAGGAAGAGGCGCCACGCCGAGATGCTATCAGACGATCCGCAGGCCGCTGGCGCGGGGGCTCGCGAAGTCCCGCAGCCGGACCGGGAGACGCTGCGGTCCCCAGGTGCCGGGCTCGGCCTGGAAGCGGCCGGCGCAGGGGGTGCCGCAGGAGCCGCAGGTCCCCTCCGGAGTCAGGTTCCACTCAGTGAGGACGTACCAGTCGCGGCCGACCAGCTTGTCGCCGCACCCGTGGCAATAGGTGCTCCCCCCGGCCTCGTCGTGGACGTTGCCCGTGTAGACGTAGCGCAGGCCGTTGCCCAGAGCGATCTTGCGCGCCCGGGTCAGAGTCGAGGGCGGGGTCGACGGCGTGTCCATCATCTTCCAGTCGGGATGGAAGGCGGTGAAGTGGAGCGGCACGTCCGGACCCAGCTTGTCCGCGATCCATCTCGTCATCTCGTCGACCTCCTGGCTGGAGTCGTTCTCGCCGGGGATCAACAGCGTCGTGATCTCGAACCAGACGCCGGTCTCGTGCTTGAGATAGGTCAGGGTGTCGAGCACCGCCCCCAGGTCGCCGCCGCAGATCTTGCGGTAGAAGCGGTCGGTGAACGCCTTGAGGTCGACGTTCGCCGCGTCCATGTGGCGGTAAAACTCGACTCGGGGCTCCGGGCAGATCTCGCCGGCCGTGACCGCGACCGCCTTGAGGCCCAGCTCGCGGCAGGCGTCCGCCACGTCGATCGCGTACTCCATGAAGATGACGGGATCGTTGTAGGTGAAGGCGATGCTGGAGCAGCCGAGCCGCTTCGCCGCCCGGGCGATCACCTCGGGGGTGGCCTGGTCGGCCAGGGTGTCCACCTCGCGCGACTTGCTGATGTCCCAGTTCTGGCAGAACTTGCAGGCCAGGTTGCAGCCCGCGGTGCCGAACGAGAGGATCGGCGTCCCCGGCAGGAAATGATTCAGAGGCTTCTTCTCGATCGGATCGACGCAGAAGCCGCTCGACCGGCCGTAGGTGGTCAGCACGATCCGGTCGTCCTGGCGGGCGCGCACGAAGCAGAGCCCGCGCTGCCCCTCCAGCAGCTTGCAGAAGCGGGGGCACAGATCGCACTGGACCCGCCCGTTGTCGAGCATGTGCCAGTACTTGGTCGGATACGCGTCAGTGATCGGTTCGTCTTTACTGCTCATTCCAACTCATTGAAACGTCGGGGCTCTCCGTGGGCATTCCCCCCACAAAACATGAGGCCGGAGGGTTGCCCCTCCGGCCTCTATACATCACGGCCCGCCCGGGTGAGGGGCGGGGACCGACCGCCCTACTGACTCAGGAAGGCGATCCAGTCTTCCATCGTACCGTTGCTGCAGCCGTGCTTGCGCTGGCCGTTGCCCAGGCCGAGCGCCGTGATGATCTGGTCGCAGGAGCATCCGGCCGTCTGCTGGACGGTGAACGGATCGGCCGGAGTCCCGACCGTGTCGAAGATCCCGTCGCCGTTCACCAGCGCCCAGTGGTTCGGCTCGAGACCCTGCGTCGGAACGCTCTCGGGGATCACCGTGCCGAGGCAGCGGTCGTTGCAGGCGTCGGCCAGACCGTCGTTGTCGGCGTCGGCTTGGTCGGGGTTGGGAGTGGTCGGGCAGTTGTCGCAGGCGTCGCCCACACCGTCGCCGTCCACGTCGGCCTGGTCGGAGTTGGCGGTCGCCCGGCAGTTGTCGGCGTCGTCGGGATCGCCGTCGGCGTCGAAGTCGCTCATCACGAAGAG
>DASVEF010000287.1:0-3826 GCA_036380715.1 Thermoanaerobaculia bacterium
ATGCCCGTCGCCCTGATCGCCGACGCTCACCTGGGCGGCCCTGGAGGTCCCGCGGAGCCGCTCGTCGCCCAGCTCGAGGCTCTGCCCGGCCAGGGGTGCGACCGGCTGATCCTGATGGGGGACATCTTCCAGGCCTGGATCGGCGATCCACGCTTCGAGACGGCCGACATCGCGGCCGTGGTGGACGCCCTGCGCGCCCTGCGCCGGGGTGGACTGCGCATCGACTACGTCGAGGGGAACCGCGATTTCTTCCTGAAGGACAGCCCGTACGCCGACGCCTTCGACGCGGTCGTCCTGGAGGTCCCCTTCGAGGCGGGGGGTGTCCGCTACCTGGCGGTGCATGGCGACGGGCTCAACGACCGGGACTGGAAGTACCGCTTCTGGCGCGACCTCTCGAAGAGCCGGCCGGTCGAGTTCCTGGTCCGCCACACCCCTCGGCGGCTCGCCCACCGGATGGTCCATTCCACCGAGCGGCGCCTCTCGCAGACCAACTTCAAGCACAAGGTGCGGCTCCCGGAGGAGGCCATCCGGCGCTACGCCGAGCGCCGCCTCGCCGAAGGGCACGACGTCCTTCTCCTCGGCCACTTCCACGAGCCGCAGGTCTGGGGGGTCCGGGGCGGCGAGGTCCGCCTCCTGGACGCCTGGTTCCGGAGCCACCAGGTGGAGTGGTTGGGGTAAGCGGCGATTCATGCCGGGGAAGCAGGCCATCCTGGCGAGGATGCTCTGCTTCCCTGGAAGGAAGCGATGATGGGAGCGCTCCGCTGGTATGCTCCCGGCCGCCATGTCGTTGCGCGTCACCGTCCTCGGCAGCGGAACCTCGACTGGCGTGCCGGTGGTCGGCTGCCGGTGCCCGGTCTGCACGTCCGACAACCCGCGGAACAAGAGGTGGCGGACGGGGCTCAAGCTGGAGATGGACGGCGGGGCCGTGCTCGTCGATACGCCCACCGACCTCCGCGAGCAGCTCCTCCGCTTCGGCCTCCCCCGGCTGGACGCGGTGCTCTTCACCCACTCCCACGCCGACCACATCTTCGGGCTCGACGACATCCGGATCTTCAACTTCCGGCAGCGTGCGGCCATCCCCTGCTACGGCTCGGAGGAGACGCTCCAGGCCATCCGCCGCGCCTTCTCCTACGTCTTCGAGGCGACCCAGGAGGGGGGCGGCAAGCCGCAGCTCGACCTGATCCCGGTGCGCGAGCCCTTTGAGCTGCTCGGCCAGACCGTGGTGCCGGTGCCGGTCTGGCACGGCCGGATGGAGGTCTACGGCTACCGCATCGGCCGCTTCGCCTATGTCACCGACACGAACCGGATCCCCGAAACGAGCTTCCGGCTGCTCGAGGGGGTGGAGATCCTGATCCTGGACGCGCTACGCTATCGGTCGCATTCGACGCACTTCTCAGTGGAGGAGGCCATGGAGGCCGCGGCGCGGATCGGCGCCAAGCGCACCTGCCTCACCCACCTCACGCACGATGTCGACTACGGCGCGCCGGCCGTGCCGTTGGCGCCGGGAGTGGAATTCGCTTATGACGGCCTCGTCCTCGATGTCCCCTGAATCCAGGCTCATCCCCGCCGGCCGGCGGGCGCGCGGGCGGCTGCGGGTCCCTTCCTCCAAGAGCCTCACGCACCGCTACCTCAACCTGGCCCTGCTGGCCCGTTCTCCCCTGGTCGTCGAGCATCCGCTCCTCGCCGAGGACACGCGCCTGTTCCTCGCCGCCCTGGGCCGCTGCGGCTTCGAGGTCGAGGAGGAGGGGGAGCGCGTGCGCCTGGAGCCGGGGCCGCGGCCCGAGGGCGAGACGGAGATCCTCTGCGGCAACGCCGGCACCATGCTCCGCTTCCTGGTGGCGACCCTGACGGTGATCCCCGGGCTCTGGCGGCTGGACGGCGTTCCGCGCCTGCGCGAGCGGCCGGTCCGCCCCTTGGTCGACGCCCTGCGCCGGCTCGGCGCCCACATCGACTATCTTGGCGCCGAGGGCTACGTGCCCCTGAGGATCGAAGGAGGCACCCTGCGCGCCGGCGCCACCACTCTGGACGCCGGAGAGTCGAGCCAGTACCTCTCGGCCCTGCTGATGGCCGCCCTGCGCGCGCCGGGCGAGGTGACCGTCGAGGTCGAGTCGCTGACCTCGCGCCCCTACGTGGACGTCACCCTCGGCGTGGTGAAGGCTTTCGGCGGCAGGATCGAAGAGGTCGGACCGAGCCTCTGGAAGGTCTGGCCCTCGCGCCTCGACGCCGGACGGGTCCAGGTCGAGGGGGACTGGTCGGCCGCCGCCTATCCGGCCGCCGCCGCGGCGCTGACCCGCGGCGAGGTGGTCCTGGAGGGGCTCGCTCCCGATTCCCGGCAGGGGGATCGCGGCTTCCTAGCCCTCCTGCAGGAGATGGGGGCCGAGGCCGCCTGGAACGGCAACGAGCTGACGGTGCGCGGTCGTTCTCAGGGGGACCTGCGCGGGGTGGAAGCGGACCTCTCGGCCATGCCCGACCAGGTGCCGACCCTCGCGGCCCTGGCCCCGTTCGCGCGCGGCGAGACCCACATCTTCAACGTGGCCCACCTGCGCATCAAGGAGAGCGATCGTCTGGAGGCCATGGCCACCGAGCTGAAGAAGGCCGGCGCCGCGGTCGACGAGGGGCCGGACAGCCTCCGCATCCCCGGCCACTGGGCCGATGCCGCGCCGCCGGATGGAGAGGTCCGGATCGACCCCCGCGGCGACCACCGGATCGCCATGAGCTTCGCCCTCGTGGGGCTGCGCCGTCCAGGCATCGTCGTCACCTCGCCGGGCGTGGTCGCGAAGTCCTACCCGGATTTCTGGCGGGATCTGGAGAGGCTGCTGGGGTGAGGCCTCACTCCCGGGAGAGGGGGAGAAAAAGAAATCAGCTTTTGGCAGGTTCCCCCTCTCCCGGGCGGGTGTGAGTGCGGGTGGGAGAGGGGGTTAGGGGGTGAGGGTTTGCCGCAGCCACTCCGCCGCGTAGTCGATCGCGACGGGCGGCAGGATGTGGCCGGAATCCCACCATTTGAGCTCCTTGGGCTCGTGGGCGGCGTCGAACAGGCGCTGGGCCTGATCGGGCTTCATCGTGCGGTCGCGGGTGCCGTGCACCATCAGCAACGGACGGCCGCGCAGCTTCTTCACGGCGCGGATGGGGTCCGCGATGGTGCGGGCGACCTTGGAGAGCGGCGTGCCGGAGGGGAGGTCGCCGCCCGCGGCCAGGACCAGGGCGCGCACGCCAGGGTCGTCCGCGGCGGCCATCACCGCCAGGAAGGAGCCCAGCGAGTAGCCGGCTACGGCGATGCAGTGGGGGTCGATGTCCGGCCTCTCGCGCAGGTAGCCCAGCGAAAGCCGGCACTCCTTGATCGCCTGCCGCCACAGGCCGACGACGGCCAGCGGATTGCGCGAGGCCTGCGCCTGCAGCGGATCGGTGCGGGTGCCGTGCAGCGGCAGGTCGATGGAAAGGGTGGCGATCCCGTGCCGCTGCAGCGATTCACCCACCCCCTCGGCCACGTGCTCCTTGCGCGACGAGTAGCCGTGCAGCAGCAGAGCGCCTGGCGCGGGCTCGCGCGGCAGCAACAGGATGCCGGGGATGACTTCGCCTCCGGCTTGAAGCTCCAGCGTGATGCGGCGCCCGGCCGGCACCGCCTTTCGGAATGGATCGTCGGGTGGATGCGCGTCCTCATGACGCGCGGTACAGGCAAGAACGCTGCCGCCCGAGCTACTCTTCAGTCCTACCCGGGTCCCACGGCCGCTTCGGTCTCTGGGTCTCGGTGTCCCGGAACGGCAGCGCCGAATCGTGCTCCGCCTGCCGCAGGTAAGTCGCCACCCGGGTGACGACCTCCAGACTCGCC
>DASVEF010000288.1:0-46157 GCA_036380715.1 Thermoanaerobaculia bacterium
ATGCGCGCAATTACGTCGTGCTGGGCGATCCGGCGGTCCGGCTCGTAGCCTGGGACGGCCAGCCATGAGCCCGCCGCTCCGCGCGTTGCTGATCGGGGCAGGCCATTACTTTCCCAACCGCCTGCCCGACGGGAACAGCTATTCGAGCCTGGAGGGAGCCGTCCGGGACGTCACGCGGATGGAGCGGTATCTGCGCGAAGAGATCGGGCTCGCGCCAGAAAGGATTTCCAAGCTGACCGCCACGGCATCTCCGGACGGCGGACCGCCCGAGCCGCGGGAGCAGTGGCCGACCTACGAGAACATGATCGCGGCCTTCCGGCGCCTCCTCGACGAGGCGGTCCCGGGGGAGGCGGTGTTCATCCACTACTCGGGCCACGGCGGGCGGACCCCGACGATCGTCCCGGAATTGAAAGGCAGCGTTCCCATCGACGAGGCTCTCGTGCCCTGCGACATCGGCGATCCGGGGTCCCGCTATCTCCGGGACGTTGAGCTCGCCCGGCTGATTCAGGATCTTGTCGGCAAAGGGCTTTTCGTCACCCTAGTCCTCGACTGCTGCCACTCCGCCGGCGCGGCCCGCGGTCCCAAAAAAGCGGTCAAGCGGGGATTGCAGACGATCGACCGCACGCCTCGACCGCTGGAGAGCCTGGTGGCGACCCGCGAAGAGCTGGCCGAGTCCTGGTCGCGCCGGCAAGGGCGCCGGCCGCCGGACGGACCGGTGATGCGGGGCCTGTCCGTGAAGAGTTGGTTCCCCGATCCTCAGGGATACGTGCTCGTCGCCGCCTGCCGGCCCCAGGAATCCGCGTTCGAGTTTCCGTTCGAAGGCGATGAGAGCCAGGGAGCGCTGACCTTCCATCTTCTCAATGCGCTGCGGCAGGACGGTGCCGATCAGACCTGCAAGCGGCTCCAGGATCGGATCCAGGCCGGAGTCCGCATCCATTTTTCCCTCCAGACTCCGATGTTCCTGGGCGACGCGTCCCGCACCCTCTTCGGCCTCGAAAAGGCCGCTCCCCGGTACGCGATCAACGTCATGGACGTCCGCGACGGGCGCGTGCTCCTCAACACCGGCGAGCCCCACGGAATCCGGGAGGGGGCCCGGTTCGCGATCTATTCATCGGGCTCGCGGGCGGCGGTCGTGGAAATCGACCAGCTCGGCGCCACGGAATCGTGGGCCACGATCGTCCAGCCGGCAGGCTCCGCAGCGCTGGAGCGTGGAGCCCAGGCCGTACCGCTGGACGCCGGTTCGCTGGGGCTGCGACGGGGAATAAGCGTCGGTCAAGACCCTGCCCTCGATCGCGTCCGCAAAGCGATCAAAAGTGGAGGCCGCGGTTTTCTCCGTCTCGCGGAAGACGGCTCCGCGGGCTTCCGGGTCGCCGTCAACGGAAAAGGCGAGTATGAAATCCAGGATGGACAAGGGCAGCCGATCCCTCACCTCCGGCCGCCACTGCTTGTCCAGGAGAAGGGGGCTGCCCCGGAGGTCGTCCGGCGGCTCGTCCACCTGGCCCGGTACTGGAACGTCCGGCAGATCGAAAATCCCGATCCGGGCTCGCCGGACTCGCTCGCGGGCAGAGTCGTCTTGGAGATCGTAGACGGCCCAGCGGAATTGAGGTCCGGCGACAAGGTCTCCGTGAGAATCGCGAACCGGTCCTCCCACCTCCTCAACGTCACGATGCTCGACCTGCAGCCCGACTGGGGGATCTCTCAGGTTTTTCCTGGCCGTAAGGACACAGATTTCTGGCCTGTGGAAGCGGGGGAGGAGAAGGTCCTTCCTCCCATCGAGACCCTCCTGCCCAAGGGCTATGACGAGGGAGTCGATGTCCTGAAGCTCTTCGCCACCCGGGGAGCCACCAGCTTCCGCTGGCTCGAACTCCCGGCCCTCGACCGCCCCGACGCGGAAAAGGAACGCCGGATACGGAGCCCCCGCGATGCTGACTGGTGGCCGGAATTCGCGATCTCCGGCTTCCCTTCCGAGGAGTGGGTCACGGCAGAGGTGGAGATCCGGGTACGGCGACCTGTTGGATAAACGGTGAGTCGCTATTCAAATTTCGATCTCTGGATCGGCCGAGCGCGGAGCGGATACCGTGTGCGGGTGAGCTCCCCGGAAGGCGAGGCAACAACACGGATTCGAGTGCCGTTCTCCGATCGGGAGATGGAGATCTTGCGGCCGGAGCGCTTCGGACGGCCTCGCGCCGGTCGCCACGTTGAAGTCGAGGAGTTGGACCCGGATACGGCAGCGCGCTTCGGCCGGAAGCTGTTCCAGGCAGTCTTCGTTGGACGAGTGCGGACTCTGTTCCTCCTGAGCCGTGCGCGAGCCGCCGATCGAAAGGAGGGGCTGCGCATCCGGCTGATGCTCTCCGACGATCCCCGCCTCTCTGCATTGCCTTGGGAGTACCTCCAGGATACGGATACCGGTCAACCTCTGGCGTTGTCGGTCGAGACGCCGATCGTACGTTATCTGGATCTTCCGATCCCTCCTCCGGCCCTGCCGGTCAAGCCTCCACTCCGCGTCCTCCTCGTGAGTGCCAACCCCTCTGACGCCTGCAAGCTGGATCTCGGCCGCGAATGCCTTCACCTCACGCAAGCGCTGGCCGGCCTGGAAGGCCAGTGGCGCGTCGTCGTCGAACACCTGGAGAGCGCGACCCTGGCCAAGCTCGCGGACAAGCTCGATGAGCAGCCCTTCCAGGTGCTGCACTTCATGGGGCACGGCGACTTCAGGCGAGAGGAGGAGAAGGGCTATCTCGTTCTGGAGGACGATCAGGGCTGCTCCGATCCTGTCCCCGGCCATCGGTTGGCGACTCTCTTCCACAACCACAAAGCACTCCGTCTGGTCGTGCTGAACGCCTGCGAAGGAGCGAAAGCCTCGCAGGCGGATGCCTTCGGCGGAGTGGCGCAGAGCCTCGTTCAAAGAGGGATTCCCGCCGTCGTGGCGATGCAGCTCCAGTTGAGCGACGAGGTAGCGATCACTTTTTCGCGGCGGTTCTACCAAGCCCTCGTGGAGGATGATCCTGTGGACCTGGCGCTTACCAAGGCGCGCCTCGCGATCTTCACTGGATACCACTCCACGGAGTGGGGCACACCCGTGCTCCACATGAGATCACCGGACGGCCGGATCTTTTCCCCTGAGAGTCCCGCCCCCGCCGAGGGAAGCCCGATCAGGCCAGGTAACCGCGCGCGGTTCTGGCCGGCGGCCGTCGCCGTTCTTTTCCTGGTCTCACTCGCAACCTTCTTGAGCTTGAGAGTCCGTCCCGAAAGCGAGGAGCCCAAGGAACCTCCTTCATCCCGGCCTGTTCCCCCAGTGATCTCATCCCCTGACTGTCCATCACCCCCCGGCCTCTCCATGCCTTTCGCAAAAGTCGTTCCGAGGACGTTCCTGATGGGCTCGGAGAAGGGGGAGAAGGATGAAAGGCCGACGCACGAGGTCACAATCCGCCAGCCGTTCTGTCTCGGCGCGTTCGAGGTTACGCAGGAGCAATGGAAGGCGATTATGGGGGCCGACAACAATCCGAGCCCTTTCAAAGGAGACCGGCTTCCGGTGCAAAAGGTGTCCTGGGAGGACATCCAGGAGGCTCTGCGCAGACTGAACGCGAGAGAACCGGGAGCGCGCTACCGGCTGCCTACGGAAGCCGAATGGGAGTATGCGGCACGCGCGGGCAGCCAAACTCGCTATAGCTTCGGAGACAACCCAGCGGAGCTGTGGCGATATGGTAATTGCAGCAGCAAGGGGCACAACGATGGTTTCGACGGACCCGCTCCAGTCGGCTCATTTCGGCCCAATTCATGGGGTCTTTTCGACATGCATGGCAATGTGTGGGAGTGGGTGGAGGACTGGTACGGCCCCTACGGTTCCCGCGTGGTGAAAGACCGGCGCGTGCGTCGAGGCGGCAGCTTCAGGTCCAGTCCGGAGAGCTGCCGCTCGGCGCGTCGCAGCTCCTGGAAACCGGGATCGCGGAGCCAGGAGAACGGATTCCGGCTGGTGCGAGACCTTAAGGGGACCGAAGCAGGCCGGCCGGCCTCTACCGCCCCCTGACCGCCCCCAAGTACATCTCCGGCAGTTCCTCCTGGCACTCGACGCAGAGGCCCAGGTCGCGCAGCAGGCCGTCGGAGATGCTGTAGATCCAGCCGTGCACGGCCAGCGGCTGACCTCGTTCCCAGGCCTCACGCACCACGGTCGTCTGGCAGACGTTCGAGACCTGCTCGATCACGTTGAGCTCGCAGAGCCGGTCGAGGCGGTCCTTTTCCTCCGGAAGATCTGAGAGCAGCGATTCGTGCTTGTTCATCACGTCCTGGACGTGCCGCAGCCAGTTGTCGATCAGGCCCAGCTTGCGGTTCTCCAGGGCTGCCTGGACGCCTCCGCAACCGTAGTGCCCGCAGACGATGATGTGGGCCACCTGGAGCACGTCGACCGCGAATTGCAGGGTCGACAGGCAGTTCAGGTCCGAGTGGACGACCACGTTGGCAACGTTACGGTGCACGAAGAGCTCGCCCGGCTGCATGCCGACGATCTGGTTGGCGGGGACGCGGCTGTCGGAGCAGCCGATCCACAGGTACTTGGGGGACTGCTGCTGCGCCAGGTTCGAGAAGAAGTCCGGATCGCGGGCGTTGACCGTTTCGGCCCAGGCGCGATTCTGTTCGAGGAGCTTGCTGAGTCTTCGCATGGCGCCCGTCAGGCTATCGCAAGAACGGGGCGGGCGAACAGGGAAGCGCCGCTATCTCATCTCCGCTCGCCGCGGATCCGGCGCGACCACTCGACCAGGGCCTTCAGGAGATCCCGGATCAACCCCTTCGTGGTCTCGTTGGTCAGCCGGCCTTCCTCGTCGAAATTCTTGCCGGCGAAGGACACCATCACCTCGGGCTGGTTGACCGGGTGCATGTTGAGGAAGACGAACATCTGCCGCAGGTGGTATTGCGCCCGGGCGGTGCCGATCATCCCCACCGAGGCGCCCATGATGGCGACCGGCTTGCCATTGAAGCTGTTCTGGCCGTAGGGGCGGGAGGCCCAGTCGATGGCGTTCTTCAGCACGCCCGGCACGGAGTAGTTGTACTCCGGCGTCGCGATCAGGATGGCGTCGGCGTCCTGAACCTGCTGTTTCAGGGTCCGGGCTTCCACTGGCATGTCCTTCTCCAGGTCCTCGTTGAAGAGCGGCAGGTTGCCGATGTCCGCCACGGTGAGGCTGGCCCCCTCCGGCAGGAGGTCCTGGGCCGCCTGCATGAGGCCCTTGTTGTAAGAGCGCGCCCGAAGGCTGCCGACCAGTCCCAAGATCGCGAATCCCTCTGCCATGTCTTCCTCCTTTGCTGACGAGTGGGGCCCGTCGCTGGGGCTCCAGGCGGGCAGGTAGGGACGAGTGCGATCTTCGTGCCTGCGAAAAACGAGTGAAAATCTGAGCCGGGTCGGCGGACCGTTCGAGAAAAGGCGGGCCGCCGACCCGAGATGGGTAGTCGGTCGGTCTACTTCCCCTTCGCCTCCGCCAGCGCCTTCTTCCTGGCGGCTTCGAACTCGTCGCCGGGGTTCCAGGCGGGGAGGGTGGGGTTGTTGGCGATCTCCAGGCCGGCGTGGAAGCCCAGGCGGGCGTCTTCGATCATGCCGTCGTAGTTCCATTCGGACGTGATCTCGTCGCTCGGCTGGTGGTAGTGGTCCGCTTCCCAGGCTTCGATCTGCTCTTTGCCCCAGTTTTCGGGACGGTCGCGGAAGCGCGTTCCGTTGTCGAGGTAGATCGCCGGGATGCCGATCTTCGCGAAGTTGAACTGGTCGGAGCGGTAGAAGAAGCCCTTGTCCGGGAACTGGTCTCCCACGACGGTCCGGCCCTGCTTCGCCGCGAGGGTCTTGATGACCTGGTCGAGCGAGGACTTGCCGAGGCCGATGTAGGTCAGGTCCAGCGTCCGGCCGAAGATGTTGCCGCCGTCGTAGTTGATGTTCGCGGCGATCTTGCCGGGCGCGAAGGTGGGGTGCCGGGCGTAGTACGCGGAGCCCAGCAGGCCCTGCTCTTCCGCCGCCACGAACAGAAAGAGGATCGAGCGCTTCGGCTTCTGTGGCATTTCGGAGAAGGCCCTGGCGATCGCCAGGATCTGCGCCACGCCGGCCGCGTTGTCCACCGCACCGTTGTAGATCTTGTCCCCTTCCTTATTGGGCTCGCCGATCCCCAGGTGGTCGTGGTGGGCGCTGTAGACCACCACTTCGTCCTTGATCTCGGGGTCAGAGCCACGGAGCAGACCGGCGACGTTGGCGGTCTGCACCTTCTGGACCTTGTTGGCCAGGGTCAGAGAGGTGGTCACGCCCAGCGGCACCGGCCGGAAGTCGCGGCTCTTCGCCTGCTTGACCAGGGCGTCGAGGTCTTGGCCGCCCAGCTTGACGAGCTGGCGTGCGGCGTCCTCGGTCGTCCAGCCCTTGACCTGCATGCGCGGCTCCCCCTCGGCCGGCAGCTCGAACTGCTCGCCGGTCCAGGAGCTCTGCACGACCTGCCAGCCGTAGCCGGCCGACGGGGTGGTGTGGACGATGATCGCCCCCGCCGCGCCCTGGCGCGCCGCGCTCTCGTACTTGTAGGTCCAGCGGCCGTAGTAGAGCCGGCGGTTCCCCTCGAAGAGCTTGGGATCGTCCTCAGGGTCGTTGTTGAGCATCAGGAGGACCTTGCCCTTGAGGTCCATCCCCTTGTAGTCGTTCCACTGGTACTCGGGCGCCTCGATGCCGTAGCCGACGAAGACCACTTCGGCGTTGTCGAGGACGGCCTGGTCTTTCTGCACGCCGCTGGCGGCGATGAACTGGTCCCAGTATTTCAGGGTGAGGCTCTGGCCCCCCTTGCGGAAGTCCCAGGTCTTGGGGACTTCGGCGGTGACGCCGACGATGTCGAACGGCTGCAGGTAGCTGCGCTTGGCGAAGCCCGGCTCCAGCCCCAGGGACTGCATGGTGGTCGCGAGGTAGGTCTGGGTGAGCTGATCCCCCCGGCTCGCCGGGCCGCGGCCTTCCAGCAGGTCGTCCGCCAGGAAGCGGATCGGGCCTTCGAGGCTGGCCCGGTCGATGACCTGGGCCGGGTCGGCGGAGCGGGCGTCGGACTCGTGGGAGCGGACCGCCGCGGGAAGCCCCAGGGCGAGCAGCGCGAGGCCGGCCGCCGCCGGCAAAGTCTTGAGCATCTTCTGTTTCATGCATGATTCTCCATGGCTTGAATCAAACCAAGGACTGTAACAAAAGTCCTCACTCCCTCAATCCCGGCGGGGTGAGGGGCCGCTTGCGGGCGGGGGCGGCGCACGCTATGGTTCCAGGTGGCGGGGAGAGCTGCCGAGCGATGAAGCTGCAGACGACGGTACGAGACTGCCTTTACCTCAACTGGGCCCTGCCGGTGGAGATCCTGCCGGAGCCCGCGCCGCCGTTGCGCTATCAGGTCCACTCCTGGCAGGGCCGGGATTACGCTTTCGCCTCGGCGCTCCTCTTCCACCAGGACGCCCTTCACTTTTCCGCGGTCCCGATCCTCCGCTTCGGCTATCCGCAGCTCAACCTGCGCTTCTACGTGCTGGACGGGGAAGGGACGCCTTCGGTCTTCATCTCGAGGATGCTGATGCCCACCTGGATGGCGCCCGGGGTGCGGCTGCTCACGCACCAGCCCGCGTCGCGGGCCCGCCTCGACTTCCCGCGTCCGTCCCGCGAGACGAGCGAGCAGCCGTGGCGCTGGCGGGTCCGGCGCCATGGCGCCCTGGAGGTCCGGGCCTGGCAGGACAGCCCGCGGGTGGGGGAGGGGCCGCGCTTCGGCTCCTGGGAGCAGACGGTGCGCTATTTCCACGAGCGGCCGCGCGGCTACGTCGAGAGCGCGGGCGCTCTGCACAAGATCGACGCGCGCCATCCGCCGGCCGCCTGCTGGCCGGTGCGCGCCGAGCTGTCGGGGGACAACCTCTTCCGGCGGCTCCTGCCGATCTCCAGCAACGGCGGCGCTCCCTGGCCGTCCCTGCACTCGGCGTGGCTCTGCCCGGAGATCCCCTTCGTCTTCGAGCTGGGGCTCGTCCCCAAGGTCCAGGTGTCCCCCGGCATGCCTCATCCGGCGGCGGGCCGGGTGACGAGCCCGGCGCTCCGCCACCGCCCCTCCCGGGAGGCCGCGGGGGTCGTGCTAGCATCCGCCGCATGAGCGCCAGTCCTCCGCAACCGAACCGGACGCAACGCATCGCCGTCCTGCCGGGCGACGGCATTGGCAAGGACGTGACCGTCGAGGCGGTCAAGGTCCTGGAGGCCGCCGCCGAGGCCTGGGACCTGCCTCTCGAGCTGGTCCACTTCGACTGGGACGCCGACCGCTATCTGGAGACCGGCGAGACCCTCCCCGCGGGGGCTCTCGACGACTTCCGGCAGAATTACGCCGCCGTCTTCATCGGCGCCTACGGCGATCCGCGCGTGCCGGACATGAAGCACGCGGCCGACATCCTCCTCGGCATCCGCTTCGGCCTCGACCTCTACATCAACCTCCGGCCGGTCAAGCTCTTCGATGTCCGCCTCTGCCCGCTCAAGGGGAAGTCCGAGAAGGACGTGGACATGGTCATCTTCCGCGAGAACACGGAGGGCGCCTACGTCAACGTCGGCGGCAACTTCAAGAAGGGGACGCCCGACGAGATCGCCGTCCAGGACGAGATCCACACCCGCAAGGGGGTGGAGCGGATCATCCGCGCGGCTTTCGAGTACGCGGCGAGGCACGGCCGCCGCGAGGTCCTGATGAGCGACAAGTCGAACGTGATGCGCTACGGGCACGACCTCTGGCAGCGCGCCTTCGCCGAGGTCGCCGCGGAGTACCCGCAGATCGAGTCGCGCCACATGTTCGTCGACGCCCTGACCATGCAGATGGTGCTCAAGCCCGAGAGCCTGGACGTGATCGTGACGAACAACATGTTCGGCGACATCATCACCGACCTGGGCGCGGCGTTCCAGGGCGGGCTCGGGATGGCCGCCTCGGCCAACCTCCACCCGGGCCAGACCTCGATGTTCGAGCCGGTCCACGGCTCGGCCCCCAAGTACGCCGGCACCGGGCGGGCCAATCCGATGGGCGCGGTCCTCTCCGCCTCCCTGATGCTCGACCACCTCGGCCACGGCGAGGCCTGTCGGACGCTGGAGGAGGCGGTGATCCGCGCCGTGCGCGAGGACCGGACGACGCCCGACCTCGGCGGCTCGCTGACCACCTCCCAGGTGGGCGACCTGCTGGCGCGCACGGTGGCGGGATCGGTCCTCACCGGGCGCTGAGGCCCTCACCCCCGGCCCCTCTCCCAGAGGGAGAGGGGAGAAATTCAGCAGAAAAACGTAGAACACGATGTGCTGTTTTGCGGAGGTTCTCCCCTCTCCCTCTGGGAGAGGGGCCGGGGGTGAGGGCTCAGGCGGCCGGGCTGAGAGCCTATAATCGGGTCTGGGAGGACTGCGTGCGACTGAAAGAATCCGATCTGATCTACGACTGGAACCGCGTCGGCGAAGGGGATCTCCGTCCGGCCCGCGGGCGGGTGGAGCTCGACGACGAGACGCTGCGGGACGGCCTGCAGTCCCCTTCCGTCCGCTCGCCTTCGATCGAGGACAAGCTCCGCATCCTGCACATGATCGCCGAGCTCGGGATCGAGGCGGCGGACATCGGCCTGCCGGGCGCGGGGCCGCACGTCAAGAGCGACGTGGAGCGTCTGGCCCGCGAGATCGTCGACCGGAAGCTTCGGATCTCCCCGAACTGCGCCGCGCGCACGGTCATCGCCGACATCGAGCCGATCGCCGACGTCTCTCAGAAGACGGGGATCGCCATCGAGGTCGCCTGCTTCATCGGCTCCTCGCCAATCCGCCAGTACTCCGAGGGGTGGACGCTCGACCGTATGCTCCGCCTGACGCGCGAAGCGGTCGAGTTCGCCGTCAAGGAGGGGCTGCCGGTGATGTACGTGACCGAGGACACCACCCGCGCCAAGCCGGACGACCTTCGCCGTCTCTACACCGAGGCGGTCGAGGCCGGAGCGCGGCGGGTCTGCGTGGCCGACACGGTCGGGCATTCGACGCCGAACGGGGCGCGCAACGTGATCCGCTTCATCCGCGAGGTGGTGGACGCGACCGGCGAGGACGTCATGGTCGACTGGCACGGCCACAAGGACCGCGCCCTGTCGGTGATCAACGCGCTCGCCGCGGCCGAGGCCGGGGCCGACCGGCTGCACGGCACGGCCGTGGGCATCGGCGAGCGGGTGGGCAACTGCCCGATCGACCTGCTGCTGGTCAACATGCAGCTCCTGGGATGGATCCACCGCGACCTCCACCGGCTCCAGGAGTACTGCCGCCTGGTCGCCGACACCACCGGGGTGCCGCTGCCCGACAACTATCCAGTGGTCGGCCGCGACGCCTTCCGCACCGGTACGGGGGTGCACGCGGCGGCCATCATCAAGGCGCGGGCGCGGGGCGAGGACTGGCTGGCCGACCGGGTCTACTCCTCGGTGCCGGCGAGCCTGATCGGCTGCCGCCAGCTCATCGAGGTCGGGCCCATGAGCGGCGAGTCCAACGTCGTCTACTGGCTCCAGGAGCGCGGCATCGAGCCGGAGACGGAGCTGGTGCGCGAGATCTTCCAGCGCGCCAAGTCCTCCGACACGGTTCTCGGGGAGGACGAGATCCTGGCGATCTGCCAGGCCCGCGGGCTCACTCCGGGCGAGCCGCGTCCCCGGGCGCTGCCTTGACGCCCACCGCAGGGTCCTGCAGCCTGGGGTTGAAACCCCAGGCTGGGCTGTACCCGTGCGGGCGGCTCCTCCACCTTCGCTTCTCGCCCGTGAGGGCGAAACAATCCAGCCTGGGTTTCAACCCCAGGCGTGCGACGCCTGGGTGACGGTATGAGCCAGGTGATCCCTCAGCCCGCCTGGAAGCGCGTCCTCGGCCGGTATCTCGAGAGCCTCGCCGTGGAGCGGGGGCTTTCGCAGAATACGGTCGACGGCTACCGCAACGACTTGACCCGTCTGGGGGACTCGCTGGCGAAGCGGAGCGGCGACTTGCTGACGGCCGACGCCGCGGCGCTGGCGGCCCATCAGCGCGAGCTCCAGCGCCGGGGGCTCGCGCCGCGCTCGATCAGCCGCGCCCTGTCGGCGATCCGCGGCTTCTACGAATACCTCGTCGAATGCGGAGACCGGAAGGACAATCCATCGGTCAACCTCCTCCCTCCGAAGCTCTGGCGCCCGCTGCCCAAGGTGCTCTCCGAGCCCGAGGTCGAGGCGCTGCTGGCGGCTCCGGACGTGGGCACGCCTCTCGGCCTGCGCGACCGCGCCATGCTGGAGCTGCTCTATGCCACGGGCCTGCGGGTGAGCGAGCTGGTCGGGCTCAAGATCCCGCAGCTCCGCCTGGAGATGGGCTTCCTGGTCGCCTTCGGCAAGGGGAGCAAGGAGCGGATCGTCCCGGTCGGCGAGCAGGCGGAGCTGTGGATCCGTCGCTACCTGCGTGAAGTCCGGCCGCAGCTCGCCAAAGGGCGGCACCAGGCGGTCTTCGCCAACAGCGCGGGCGAGCCCATGACCCGCCAGGGTTTCTGGAAGAACCTCAAGCGCTACGGCCTGGAGGCGGGCGTGCGCTCGGCGATCTCGCCGCATGTCCTGCGCCACAGCTTCGCGACCCACCTGCTGGAGCATGGCGCCGACCTGCGCGCCGTCCAGACCATGCTCGGCCACGCCGACATCTCCACCACCCAGATCTACACGCACATCCACCAGCAGCGGCTGAAGACGCTGTACGACAGATTTCATCCGCGGTCGTAGGGACCCCTCACCCCCCCGGCCCCCCTCTCCCATCCGCACTCACGCCCACCCGGGAGAGGGGGGAGAGCTGCTCGAGGATTGGAGGTTCCCCCTCTCCCGGGCGGGGGGAGTGCGTGTGGGAGAGGGGGCTAGGGGGTGAGGGCTCCTGAAATCGATCTGCCTTTTCGCGCACTAGAAGGTGGATTTGTAAGTCCGGAGGTGAATATGACCGGTCCTGATCTCGCTCTGACGGAAACGACTCAGACGGAAACGGTCCGACTTTTCGCCCAGGGACGGCCGGCGGGTATGCCGACCTCTGCTCCCCTGGGCCGCGGCTCCGCAGTCGGCCGATATGTGGTTCTCGACGTGGTGGGCTCGGGGGGGATGGGCGTGGTGTATGCGGGTTACGACCCCGAGCTGGACCGCAAGGTCGCTCTCAAGCTGTTGCGTCCCGACCGCCTCGGCGCGAGCCCCGAGGCCGCCGAGCGCGCCCGCGTCCGGCTCTTGCGCGAGGCGCAGGCGATCGCCCGTCTCTCCCATCCCAACGTGGTCGCGGTGCACGACACCGGCACCCTGGGCGGCCAGGTCTTCATCGCCATGGAATTCATCGAGGGGAGGACCCTCAGGCGATGGCTGGACGAGGAGCGCCGGCCGTTGCGGCAGGTGCTCGACGTGCTCCTGCTCGCGGGCCGGGGGCTCGCCGCGGCGCACGCCGCCGGCCTGGTCCACCGCGACTTCAAGCCGGAGAACGTCCTGCTGGGGGACGACGGCCGTGTGCGCGTCGCGGACTTCGGCCTGGCGCGGGTGGAGGACGCGGAGGGCGAGGCCGGCGGCGGCGCGATGTCGGAGACGCGCGGGTGGGGCTCTCTCACCGAGGGGGGATTCGCCGTGGGGACTCCCGGCTACATGGCGCCGGAGCAGTTCCGCGGCGAGCCTTCGGACGCGCGCAGCGATCAGTTCGGCTTCTGCGTGACGCTCTACGAAGCTCTGTACGGCGAGCGGCCCTTCGCCGGCGAGACCGCCCAGGAGATCGCGGCGGCGGCCGCGCGCGGCGTGGTGAACGATCCGCCCGCGGGCTCCCGGGTTCCGGCCTGGCTGCGGCAGGCTCTGCTGCAGGGGCTCCGCCCCGATCCCGCGGACCGCCATCCATCCATGGACAGCCTGCTCGCGGAGCTTTCCCGCGACCCCGCCGCCATCCGGCGCCGCTGGCTCATGGCCGTGGTCCTGGCCGCCGCCGCCGGGTCCGGGCTGTTCGCCTGGCAGGCCGGGGAGCGCCGCCAGCTCTGCCAGGGGGCTGAGGTCAAGCTCGCCGGGGTCTGGGACGCCGGGAGGAAGGCCGCGGTCCGTACCGCATTCCTGAAGACCGGGGTACCTTTCGCGGCGAGGTCCTGGGCTCTGGTGGAGCGCTCTCTCGACCGTTACGCCGCGGGCTGGTCGGCCATGCACCGCGAGACGTGCGAAGCGACCCGGCTGCGGGGAGAGCAGTCGGAGGAGCTGATGGACCGCCGGATGTTCTGCCTCGACCAGCGGCTGCGTGAAGCCGGAGCGCTCGTCGACCTTTTCGCGAGCGCTGACGCCGAAGTGGTGGCGAAGTCGGGCCGCGCCGCGGCCGGCCTGGGGAGGCTCGACGCCTGCGCCGACGTGGCCGCTCTGACCTCGCGGGTGCCGCCTCCGGCGGACGCCGAAGTCCGGGCCGAGGTGGGCGCCCTGACGCGCGAGCTGTCGCGCGCCAAGGCCCTGCGCGCCGCGGGCCGTTTTCAGAAAGGGGTGGAGGTGGCGCGGACGGTCGCGGCGCGCTCCGCGAAGGTCGCCTACCCGCCGCTCCGCGCCGAGGCTCTCTTCGTCCAGGGCGACCTGGAGGAGCGGGCCGGCGAGTTCGACGCCGCGGAGAAGACCCTGCGCGAGGCGGTGTGGAGCGCCGAGGCCGCGGTTTTCGACGAGGTCAAGGCCGCCGCCGCCATCAAGCTGCTGCGCGTGAACGGTGAGAACCTGGGGCGCTTCGAGCCGGCGCACGAGTGGGGCCGTTTCGCCGCCGCTTCCATCGAGCGTCTGGGAGGCGAGCCGAGCTTGAAGGCGGAGTACCTGAACCAGCTCGGGGTGGTCTACGAGGAGGAGGGGAAGTACCCGCAGGCCTTGGCCCGGCAGCGGGAGTCGCTGGAGATCCGGCGGCGTCTGCCGGGGATCTCCAAGGCCGAGCTGGCCGCGTCGATCGCCGATTTCGGAGTCGTCCTGTTCCAGATTGGGCGCTATCCCGAGGCTCTGGCGAGCTTCGAGGAGGCGCTGGCGCTCCAGAAGGACGAGCTGGGTGCGCAGCATCCGGAGGTCGGCAGCACGCTCAACCGCATCGGCGGCGTGCTCTACACCCAGGGCCGGTACGAGGAGTCGGTGGTCCGGCTTCGCGAGGCGCTCGCCATTCGCGAGGCCGCCCTGGGCCCGGTCCACCGCCTCGTCGCGGACACGCTGAACAACCTGGCCAACTCCCTCGACCTGCTCACCCGCTACGAGGAGGCCCTGGCCTGCTATCAACGCGCGCTGGAGATCCAGCGCCAGGTCTTCGGTGACCGGCATCCGGACCTGGCGCGGTCGCTCGACAACATCGGCGCCGTCTACTCGCATCGGCGGATGTGGAAGGAGGCGCTGGACTACCACCGGCAGGCCCTGGACATGCGCGACCGGACCGTCGGCCGGAACCATCCGAAGACCTCCCTCACCCTTCACAACGTCGGCAACGCCTACATGCTCCAAGGCAGGTACGAGGAGGCGCTGCCCTGGGTGCGGGAGGCTCTGGCCGTCCGGGAGAAGACCCTGGAGCTCGATCATCCCTGGGTCGCGGAGGAGCTGGTGGTGCTGGCGGACCTGGAGAGGCGCCTCGGCCGGCCGGAAAAGGTCGTCGAGCGTCTCGAGCGCGCCCTGAAGATCCTGGAGGCGCAGGAGCTGGAGCCCGGCATCGTGGCTCGCGCCCGCTTCGCCCTGGCGCAGGCGCTCTGGGAGACGGGCGGCGGCCACGAGCGGGCGGTCCGCCTCGCCCGGCAGGCCCGCGCCGACTTCGCCTCTCTCGGTGAGCAGGACAGGGTGGCCCTCGACGAAGTCGTGCAGTGGCTGGCGAAGAACGATGCGAAGGGAGGGACGGCATGACGACGGAGACGGTCCTCCACGTCCTCAAGGTCTTCGCTTCCGACGGTTCCCTCCTGCGGCGCTTCTCCCTGGCGCCGGGGGAGCACGTGCTCGGCTCGGCCGCGGGCGCCGACCTGCTCGTCGAGGTCTCCGGCATCTCGCGCCGCCATGCCGGCCTCCGCGTGCTCGCCGACGGCGGAGTGGTGGTGACCGACCTCGGCTCCAAGAACGGCACCTGGGTGGATGGCCGGCGGATCCGGGAGACGGCCGTCTGCGGCTCCGCCGCGCTCGCCTTCGGCTCGGTCCAGGCGGCGCTGTACCCGGAGGGCGGCTCGCGCGATCAGTTCCTTCTGGAGCCGCCGAAGAGCGGCGAGAGAGAGCGGGCGCCTGTGCCCGGACCTTTGGCTGGGAAGACCGCGGGCCGGGCTCCCAGCACCGCGGGGCTCCATCCCGTGGAGAGGCTGGCCGAGAGCCTGGAAGAGGTTCTGCTGCCGCGGATCGAGGACGGGGCGACCCCCGCGGAAGCCGCCGCGGCCCTGGTCCAGCGTTGGATCGAAGTGCTGCCGGTGGCGCGTGTGGAGGTCCTGCGCTCCTGCGACCGCGGAGAGGTGGTGGTCGCCGCCGCGTCGACCGCCCATCAGGCGCCCAGGGCCATCACTTCCCTGGAGGTGGAAGGGCCCGGCGGATGGAAGGTGCGCCTGCGGGCGCTCGGACCGGTGCCGCTCGCTCCCTGGACACCTCTGCTGCGGCTGGCCGTCGGGCTGCTTGCGGTCTGGCCAGGATACGGGCCAGGGGCTGTTAGGAGGAGCGCCGGCCCGCCGGCCTGCTCCCGGCCTCGCCGCGAGGGGGAGGCCCTGCCGCCTCCGGGGCTGGGGGCGGGGATGACCCGGATCTACCGCCAGGCGGCCAAGGTGGCGCGCGGCGAGGTGCCGGTGCTCGTCCTCGGCGAGTCCGGAGCGGGCAAGGAGGTGCTGGCGCGCTGGATTCACGTCCGTTCGCGGCGCGCCGGCGGCCCCTTCCTGGCCGTCAACTGCGCCGCCCTGCCGCGCGAGCTGCTGGAAGCCGAGCTGTTCGGCATCGAGCGCGGCGTCGCCACCGGCGTCGAGGCCCGTCCGGGCATCCTGGAAAGGGCGGGCGGCGGCACTGTCTTCCTCGACGAGGTCGGCGACATGGCGCCGGAGACGCAGGCCAAGGTGCTGCGGGTCCTGGAGAGCACCAGCCTCTACCGGGTCGGCGGCCGGAATCCCGTGGAGATCGACGTCCGTTTCGTCGCCGCCACGAACCGGGACCTGGAGGTTCTGGTGGAGGAGGGGGGCTTCCGGCGCGACCTCTACCACCGCCTCGCCGGCTTCCAGGTGAAGCTCCCGCCGCTGCGCGAGCGCCGGGAGGAGATCCCGTCCCTCGCCGCCTGTTTCTTCCACCGCGAGTTGGAGAAGAACGGGGTAGCGAGCCCGGGGATCACCCGCGCCGCCCTGGGCGCGCTGATCCGCCATCCCTGGCCCGGCAACATCCGCGAGCTGCAGAACGAGATCGCCAAGGCCACCCTGCTGCTGGAGCCGGGCGAGCCCCTCGACCTCCAGCACCTCTCGGAGCGGATCCGCCGCTCCTCCGGGGCGACTCCCGAGACCTCCCTGCCCACGCTGGAAGAGACCGTGCTGCGCGCCGAGCGGGAGGCCTTCGCCATGGCCCTGGCCGCCGCTGGAGGGGACGCCGCCCGCGCCATGGAGCTGCTCGGGGTGTCCCGGACGACGTACTACCGGAAGGTCAAGGAGCTCGGGTTGGGGGACCCTCACCCCCCCGGTCCCCCTCTCCCATCCGCACTCCCTGCCCCCGGGAGAGGGGGGAGAGCTGCTCTTCCATCCAGTCCCTCTCCCGGGTGGGCGTGAGTGCGGGTGGGAGAGGGGGTTAAGGGGTGAGGGTCGGGAGGGGGGTTCCACGGAATTCCTGACCCCCTCCGCCGGTTGAAATCCCTGAGCGAAGCTCACATCGATTTGCCAAAGATTGGACGCCGTGGGCGGTCCATCCGTAGAATAAGCGGCGCACGGATCACGGAGACTCACGCCAGTATGACGCGCAGCCCCCGCTCCTTTATCCTTTTCGCGTTCTTCGCCTGGATTCTGTCCGGCCTCACGCCCGCCCGGGCGGAGCTCGTGGTGCTCACGGACGGCAGCGTCCTCAAGGTGACCGGATACGAGGCCGAGGGGGAAGTCGCCCGGCTCACCCTCTCCTTCGGCGGCCGCATGAGCCTGCCGATCGACCGCGTGGAGCGGGTGGTGGACGACGAGGTCGTGCCCGAGCCCGAGCCGGCGCCCGCGGTGGTGGCCGAGGCGCCCCCGGCGCCCGCGCCGCCGATCCCGCTCCGCTTCTCCGAGGACCAGCCGGTCCCCGAAGGACCCTACGGCAAGATGATCTACGAGACGGCGCGCAAGCACTCGGTCAACCCGCAGATCGTGGCCGCGCTGATCCGGGCCGAGTCGGCCGGCAGAGTCCGGGCGGTCTCGCACAAGGGGGCGCGCGGGCTGATGCAGCTCATGCCCGCCACCGCGCAGCGCTTCGGCGTGCGCAAGGACCGGCTCTTCGAGCCCGAGCACAACCTGGAGGCCGGAGTCCGCTACCTGAGCTGGCTCCTCGACCAGTTCCCCAACGACCTCGCCAAGGTGCTCGCGGCCTACAACGCGGGAGAGAACGCGGTCATCCGCTACGGCGGCGTCCCGCCCTACCGCGAGACCCGCACCTACGTCCGGCGGATCTTCGGCACCCTGGGCCTGACGGTCAGCGAGCTGTAGACCCTCACCCCCGGCCCCTCTCCCAGAGGGAGAGGGGAGAAATCTGGCAGAAAAGACCAGGACAGAGTTTTTGTCTTCTGCGAAGGCTCACCCCTCTCCCGCTTGCGGGAGAGGGGCCGGGGGTGAGGGCCCCCGCCACCGCATCACCACCATCGTCCGGTCGTCGTTCGGCGGCTCGGCGCCGACGTGCCGCTCGACCGCGGCGAGGAGGCGGTTGCGCACCTCGGCCGCGCCGGGCTCGCCGGGGATCCCCTCGAGGACTTTGACCACGGTCTCGTAGCCGAACGGTTCCCCGCGGGCGTCGGCCGCCTCGATCAGGCCGTCCGAGAGCCAGACGACCACGTCCCCCAGCTCCAGCGGGACCTCCTCGCGGGCATAGGAGTGCCCGAGGCCGCCGAGCGCCGAGCTGGGAAGCATCACCTCGCGGACGGCGCCCCGCCTCAGCACGTAGGTGGGAGGGTGCCCGGCGTTGGTCAGGCGCAGCAATCCGGTCCTCAGGTCGACGATCCCCAGCGTTGCCGTGACGAAGGCCCGGCCGCCGCGGACGACTTTGTCGAGCCGCCGCAGGATCTCCTGCGGCTCCGCGGTCTCCTCGACCAGGATCAGCAGCGCCGCCTTGACCATGGCCATGCGCAGCCCGCTCGACAGGCCGTGCCCGGAGACGTCGGCGACGATCACCGCCAGCTCCTCCTCGGAGAGGCGGAGGATGTCGAAGTAGTCGCCGCCGATCGCGGCGCTCGGCTCGAACAGGGTGGCGAACTCGAGCCCCTGGCCGGTCGGCAGATCCGTGGGGATCAGGCTCTTCTGCAGGTCGCGCGCGATCGCCAGCTCCTTCTCCAGGATCTCCTTCTGGGCGGCCGCCGCGACCAGCGTCTCCAGGTTGGCGGCCATCTCGTTGAACGAGCGCTGGAGCTCGCCGAGCTGGTCCTTGCGCCGCACCGGGATGCGGACGGAGAAGTCCCCTTCGCGCACGGCGGTCGTCGCCTGGCTCATGAGGTTGACCGCCCGCGACAGGCCCACGATGAAGAAGATCGCCATCACCGCCGCGATGATGTAGATGTCGAAGAGCAGTGCGGCGATCACCAGCAGCGCGGCCCAGGCCGAGGAGTCGACCTCGCCCGAGGTGGAAAAGAGGTGCCGCAGGGCCGCGCGCGGGGTGGAGTTCAGCATGACGTTGACCCGCCGCGGGATCGGCTTGCCGGTCGCCAGGTCGACCATGGGGGCGGAGAGATCGGCCCACCAGAGCACCGGGTCATCCCAGATCCGCTCTCCTTGCGAGAAGCGCTTGAAGAACTTCTCGGCCTCGCCGGCCTGCTGCTCGCGGCGGATGCGGCGGAGCGGGATCTTCTGGCCCCCGAGCTCGACCTGGATCAGGCTGGGGTCTTCCGGCGGATCGATCTCCACCCAGAGGTCGCTGCGCCGGCGGATCTCCCGGTCGAGGTTCCCGGCATAGAGGATGAGGACGCCCACGCCGTCCCGGCTGGCCGCCGCCGCCAGGGTCGGAGGCTGATTGCCGCGGGCGAAGAAGCGCGGCGGCGCCTCGCGGCCGGCCGTCTCCTCCGGGCTGTCCCGCCGCGCGTCCGCCCATCGGGGCCAGGCAGCGGGCGTACGCGGATCTCCGGAAATCCTCCGCCCCTGGCGGTAGTAGCCGATCGCGAGGTCCGGCTGGCCGTTCGCCGGCGGCTTGCCCGTGCGGGCCAGGACCTGGACGTGGGCCTCGGCCGTGGCCTCCATCCCGGACTGGAGCCCCAGCGCCGCGTCCCGGTACAGGTGGCCGAGGAAGAAGCCCGAGAGGATGTAGCCCACGATCCCCAGGAGGAGGAGCACCATGGGGATCGGCAGGACCCCGATCAGGAAATAGGAGAAGGCCAGGCGCCGCCCGACTTTCCAGAGGAAGGCCTTGTAGACGCGCCAGAGCAGCCAGGCCAGCAGGACGGTCGCCGCGGCGCCGAGCGCGAGCCGGCTCAGTACGCTGACGTAAGGGATGTCGAGGAACGCGAGGACGAGCTCGACGACCAGGACGACGCCGAGGGCGGCGAGGAGGGCTCTGCGATAAGGGCGTTCTTTCACGGGCGGCCCGGGAACGCCAGGGGAGGCGCACCCCGAAGGGCATTACGGAGGGGCAGGAGCAAAGTTTCCGCGACTTGCATAGAATTGCGGCGCCCGGGCGGTTCCGGTCCGGAGACTGTCAGGCATCTTAGCGCAACGGAGAGGAGAGGACACCGTGTCGAGGATCCCGCGTTACCAGGAGCACCTGAAGACGGCCTTCACCGCGGAGGCCGCCGCCGCCGCCCGCTGCCGCGCCTACGCCACCCAGGCCGAGCGCGAGGGCCTGCCGAACCTCGCGCGCCGGTGGCTGTGCATGGCCGCCGCCAAGGACCAGCTCGCCGTCGAGCTCCTGGACGCCGCCGGCCAGGTGAGCACGCCCGACGCCAGCCTCGGCAACGCTATCTCCGAGGAGCGCTACGAGAACGACGCCCTCTATCCGAAGATGATCCGTGACGTCGACGAGGAGACCGCGGACGTCCTCCTGAGGGTCGTCAACGTCCAGAAGGAGCACCTGCGGCAGCTCGAGGAGCTGCGCCGCTCCCTCAACGCCGCCGGCGGCGACGTCCTCCTGCCCGCCGAGGTCGACAGGGGCACGGCTCCTTCGGCTCCGGAGTCCTGAGGCCCCTCACCCCCTAACCCCCTCTCCCACCCCCTCCCGACCCTCCGGGAGAGGGGGAATCGGACGTGTAGACACGTAGAGGCGGGTTTGGACCTATAGACCTCCCCCTCTCCCGGAAGGGGTGTGAGAGGGTGGGAGAGGGGGCCGGGGGGTGAGGGGCCGGCGGGGAGGTCCCGCCGGCCTTCGTGCGTCAGGAGGGAATCGAGTTACGGCCGTGCGATGGTGATGACCGGCGACTCCCAGGTCTCGACGTGGGCCGGGTTGGCCGCATCGCCGAGCGCCTTGACGACGGTCAGCCGCGCGATGTAGCGGCCGTTCGGCACGGTGTAGGTCTTGTTGCCGGCCGTGGTGACGCCGTCCCAGGCGAAGGCGAAGAAGGAGGTGGCGGCGCTGTTGCGCGAACGGTAGTCCTGCGACAGCGCGCGGTGCCAGGCCTTGCCGGTGTCCGCGTCGAAGATCTCGATGCGGAGCTCCCGCGCCTGGTGCTCGACGTGGACCACGAACTGCGGGATGTCGTTCCCCTGCAGCGTGTAGGTGGCGCCGGCCGGCTGGTTGGTGTAGGTCGTGCCGGTCAGCCGCGCGAGCCACGGATAGCCGCTCGCCGTCGGGACCAGCACCTGGATCGACTGGTAGTCGCCCTTGAAGCCGGAGTAGGGCACCCGCACCTCGCGGCCGCCGCCCTGCGGCGTCAGGACGAGCCAGCCGCCGTACAGGCTGCGGTCCGGCAAGGCCGCGTTCGGAGAGATCGTCACGTCGATCGTCGCCGTGCCGCCGGCCGGAACCGTGAGCGTCGGGGCGCTCCAGCCGACCGTGGCCGGGGCGTTGAAGAAGCTGGGTGTGAAGGTGCTGCCGCCCGAGGCCACGCCGGCCTGGTGCGACAGGTCGAAGGTGACCGCCGCGGCGCCGTTGTTCTCGACCGTCAGCGTGCGGGTCGCCGGGCCGGCCTCGCTCTCGCCCAGCGAGAGCTTGCCGGGCTCGACCTTGACCGTGGAGAGGACCGCGTCGGCGATCCGCACCATGCCGGCGCCCTGCCGGTGGACGAGGTCGAGGAAGCCGAGGCCCGGGTTGCCCGACCAGAGGTGCGGCTCGGAGTAGTTCTGGAGGATCGAGCGCACCGCGTTCGCCGGGGTATTCGGCCGCGCCTCGAGGAGCAGGGCCACCGTGCCGGCCACGTGCGGCGAGGACATGGAGGTGCCGCTCAGGTTGCCGTAGCCGCCGACCTCCAGCGGAAGGGTGGAGCGGATGTTGCCGCCCGGCGCGCCGATGTCCGGCTTGAGAGTGAGGTCGGGCGAGACGCCGTAGGAGCTGGAACCCGAGATCAGGTTGCCGATCGCGTTCGGGGTGGAGATCGCGTTCGGCGTCCAGGTCAGGTCGACCGGACCGGCGGCCAGACGGTTGTTGATCTCCACGCCGTCGGCGGCCGTGATCGACACCACCGGGATGGTGATCGCGACGGGGCCGGCCACCGTGATGCTCTGCAGGCCGGCGACGTTGTTGTAGATCACCACGCCGATGGCGCCCGCCGTCTGCGCGTTGCGGGCCTTGTCGTGGAAGCCGCAGGTGCCGCGGCGGATCAGGGCGATCCGCCCGGTCAGGCTGCCGGCCGGCAGGGCGGCGCAGGCGTCCGCCGTGCTGGTCGCCGTGCCCGTGCGCGCCATCGGGAAGGTGCCCGAGAGCGGAGCCGTCGCCGCCGCCGTGGCCTGGTTGTAGCCGACTGCCCGGTTGTCGCTGGAGATCGTGAAGGCCGGGAGGTTGATGTGGGTGTTCTGGAAGTTGGCCACCCCGATCACCTTGTCGCCCACGCCAGGGGCGCCGGCCGAGTAGATGCCGCTGGCGCCGCTGTTGCCGATCGAGGCCACGACCACGACTCCCTGGTTGACCAGCCGGTCGGAGGCCTGGGCCGTCGGGTACTGGGGCCACTGGAACGCCGAGCCGATGCTCATGTTGAGCACGTCGGCGCCGTCGGCCAGGCTCCGCTCCATGGCCGCCACCATGATGTCCGAGCTGGTCGAGCCCTCGCAGCCGAAGACCCGGTAGGCGCCGAAGGTCACCCCAGGGGCCACGCCGCGGATGCTGCCGTTGGCGCCCACGATGCCCGCCACGTGCGATCCGTGGCCGTTGCAGTCGTCCGGGATCGCGTCCGGAGCCGGAATGGGGTTGTACCCCGGCGAGGTGGAGTCGTTGTTGTAGGCGTCACCCACGAAGTCGTGGCCGACCGCAATGCGGCATCCGGGGCCGAAGCAGCCGCCCAGGTCCGGATGGTCGACGTCGAGGCCCGTGTCCATGACCGCCACGAGGACGCCCTGGCCGGTCAGCCCCAGATCGTTCTGGGCGACGTCGGCCTGGGTCTGGGCGAGCGCCGTGACCAGGTCGAGCACGGGGCCCTCCTCGGACTCGGGGAGCCTCATCTCGATGACGGGGTAGAGGTTCTTGACCTCAGCCAGGCGCGACAGCTTGGCCATGCCGGCCGGGTCCACCTCCACGGAGAAGCCGTTGAAGAGAGTGCTGTAGGCAAAGCGCTCCTTGAGCTGGACGCCCGCTTTGCGGGCCGCGGCGCGGAAGGCCTGCTTTTCCTGGGCCAGGGCGGCCGGAGAGCCACCGTCCGCGACGGGCAGCCCGCGCAGCTCCACGAACCAGGCGGAGGGGGACTCATTGAGGGCCGCGTCCGCCGTGGCGGGCTCCTGGGCCCAGGCCGCGGCGGGCAGGATGAGGA
This sequence comes from Thermoanaerobaculia bacterium, assembly GCA_036380715.1. Lineage (GTDB taxonomy): Bacteria > Acidobacteriota > Thermoanaerobaculia > Multivoradales > UBA5704 > UBA5704. Next base: position 22,964 of record DASVEF010000288.1, read on the forward strand.
CGGCAAGCAGGGAGAGAAGGGCAAGGCATCGTTTCATCAGAGATCCCCTTTCTGAATGGGCAAAGGAAGGACTGCGCACCTCTAGCGCTGCCCCTACAGTGTCGCCGTTTCCGGAGTGCGGGACAACCCCAACAAAGGAAAAGGCCGGCGGGTTGCCGCCGGCCTTCGCAGGTCAGGAGAAGAGGCCCGGGTTTATGGGCGGGCGATGGTGATCACCGGCGAATTCCAGGTCTCGGTGTGGGCCGGGTTCGTCGAGTCGCCGAGCGCCTTGGCCACCGAGATCCGGGCGATGTAGCGGCCGTTCGGCACCGTGTAGCTCTTGCCGCCGCCGGTGGTGCCGCCGTCCCAGGTCACGGTGAAGAAGGAGGTCGGGCCGCTGTTCCGCCCGATGTAATTCTCGGACAGCGCGCGGTGCCAGGACTTGCCGCTGTCCGCGTCGATGATGTCGATGCGGAGCTCGCGCACCTGGTGATCGAGGTGGACCAGGAAGCGCGGGATGTCCGTTCCCTGCATCGTGTAGGTGGCGCCGCTCGGCTGGTTGACCACCGAAGTGCCGTTCAACCGGGCAAGCCAGGGGAAGTTGAACGACGTCGGGACCAGCACCTGGATCGACTGGTAGTCGCCCTTGAAGCCGGAGTAGGGCACCCGCACCTCGCGGCCGCCGTCCTGCGGAGTCAGGACGAGCCAGCCGCCGTACAGGCTGCGGTCCGCCAGGCCGGAATTGGGAGAGATGGTGACGTCGATCGTCGCCGTGCCGCCGGCCGGAACCGTGAGCGTCGCGGCGCTCCAGGCCACCGTCGCCGGAGCGACGTGGAAGCTCGGCGTGAAGGTGTTCGGGCCGGTCGCCACACCCGCCTCGTGGCCCAGGTTGAAGGTGACCGCCTCGGCGCCGTTGTTCCGGATCGTCAGCGTGCGGGTGGCCGGGCCGGCTTCGCTCTCGCCGAGCGACAGCTTGCCGGGCTCGACGTTGACCGTGCCGCGGACCGCGTCCGCGATCCGCACCATGCCGGCGCCCTGCCGGTGGACGTTGTCGAGGAAGCCGAGGGCCGGGTTGCCCCACCAGGCGCGGGGAGAGGCGTAGTTCTGGAGGATCGAGCCCACGGCGTTGGCCGGGGTGTTCGGCCGCGCCTCCAGCAGGAGGGCCACCGCGCCGGCCACGTGCGGCGACGCCATGGACGTGCCGCTCAGGTTGGCGTAGCCGCCGAGCTCGAGCGGGAAAGTGGAGCGGATGGAGTTGCCGGGCGCGCCGATGTCCGGCTTGAGGGAGAGGTCCGGCCCAACGCCGTAGGAGCTGGAGCCCGCGATGGTGTTGCCGGTGGGGTTCAGAGTGGAGATCGTATTCGGCGTCCAGGTCATCTGCACCGCGCCAACGGCCAGGCGGCTGTCGATGACGCCGCCGTCCGCGGACGTGATCGCCACCACCGGAATGGTGATCGCGACCGCGCCGGCCACGGTCGGGCTCAGCGTGCCGGTCGTGTTGTTGTAGAGCACCACGCCGGCGGCTCCCGCGTTCTGGGCGTTGAGGGCCTTGTCGTAGAAGCCGCAGGTGCCGCGGCGGATCAGGGCGACCTGGCCGCTCAGGCTGCCCGCGGGCAGGGCGGAGCAGCCATCGGCGGTGCTGGATGTCGTGCCCGTGCGGGCCATCGGGAAGCTGCCCGAGAGCGGGGCCGCGGCCGCCGCCGTGGCCTGGTTGTAGCCGACCGCCCGGTTGTCATCGGAAATTGTAAAGGCCGGCAGATTGATATGGGTGTTCTGGAAGTTGGCGACCGAAATCACCTTGTCGCCCACGGACGGAGCGCCGCCCGCGTAGAGGCCGTTGGCGCCGCTGTTGCCGGCCGAAGCCACGACCACGACGCCCTTGTTGACCAGCCGGGTCGCCGCCTGGGCGGTCGGGTACTGGGGCCACTGGAACGAAGAGCCGATGCTCATGTTGAGCACGTCGGCGCCGTCGGCCAGGATGCGCTCCATGGCCGCCACCATGATGTCCGAGCTGGTCGAGCCGGCGCAGCCGAAGACCCGGTAGGCGCCGAAGGTCACCTCGGGAGCCACGCCGCGGACGTTGCCGCTGGCGCCCACGATGCCCGCCACGTGCGAGCCGTGGCCGTTGCAGTCGTCCGGAATCGCGTCCGGAGTGGGAACGGGGTTGTAGGTCGGAGAAGTGGAATCGTTGTTGTAGGCATTGCCGACGAAGTCATGGCCGACCTCGATGCGGCAGCCGGCACCGAAGCAGCCGCCGAGGTCCGCGTGGTCGACGTCGATGCCGGTGTCCATGATCGCCACGCGGACGCCGCGGCCGGTCAGCCCGAGCTCGTTCTGGGCGATGTCGGCCTGGGTCATGGAGATCGCGGTCGCCATGTCAGGAGAAGGGTTCTCCTCGACCTCGGGGATCCTCATTTCGACGACGGGATAGAGATCCTTGACTCCAGGCAGGCGCGACAGCTTGGCGACGCCCGCCGAATCCACCTCGACGGAGAAGCCGTTGAACAGCTTGTCGTAGGCATAGCGCTCTTTGAAATTGACGCCCGCCTTCTTGGCGGCGGCGCGGAAGGCCTGCTTCTCTTTGGCAAGGTCGGAGGGGGAGCCGCCATCGGCGATCGGCGCGCCCTGGAGCTCCACGAACCAGGCGGACGGGGTCTCGTCGATCGCTTCCGTCGAGGCGGCCGGCGCCGGGGTCTGCGGCTCAAGGGAGCCCGTCTGGGCTGCCGCGGTCCAGGGGAGGAAAAGGGTGAAAGACAGAGCGAGCACTGCAAGGGACCGTTTCATCGAGTCTCCTCTCCGGACCTACCGCTAGATCCGGCCGTTATGGGGTGGATGGACTCTCGAAGACCGCCGCGAAGCCCAGCGATTTGGGCGGGGAGATGCTGCGGCTGCTACAGATTTTCGCCAGGGCTCTTACAAGTTGAACTCCATGATGCTGACCCCCGCGCGACCGGCCTTCGAGAATGGAACCAAATGGGTAACGATCTACTGAAGGGCTCTATTCCCAGAAAAGCCCTCCCTGTAACCTTTTTCCCCGCCGTCACTCTGTCCAGGTGAAGAGAGGAGGAAAAGACATGCAGAAGACCCCTTCCGAACAGGCCTATCAGATCCTCCACCTTGGCTTCACGGTGGCGCCGATCCTGGCTGGCCTGGACAAGTTCTTTAACCTGCTGGTGGACTGGGACCAGTACCTGGCCCCGCTGGTGGCGCGGATGCTGCCCGTGGACGGCCATACCTTCATGCTGGCCGTGGGCGTGATCGAGATCGTCGCCGGCCTCCTGGTCTGGTTCCGGCCGCGCCTCGGCGGCTACGTCGTGGCGGCCTGGCTGTGGGGCATCATCGTCAACCTGCTTCTGATCCCCGGCTACTACGACGTCGCGCTGCGCGACTTCGGCCTGTCGCTGGGAGCGCTCGCCCTGGCGAGGCTCGCCACCGCGGAGGCCCGGGAGACCTCGCCCGCGGCGGCCCGCGCCCACGCCCGCCCGGCCTGAATCCCAGGCCCACAGCTTCCCCCTCTCCCGGGTGGGAGAGGGGGTCGGGGGGCATAGGCGCTAACTTTGCCGCCGAGCAATATGCCGCCCCCCCACTGTAGAGACGCCCCGTGGGGCGTCTCCTCCGATCCGCGGACCCGCTGGGGTCTCCGGAAGGATTCCGCCGCTGCCGAGGAGACGCCCCACGGGGCGTCTCTACAGTGGGGGGGCATGGCGGCGGGAATGGGACCGCGCTATCCTGCCCCTGGAAATCCGGATAGCGCCGGCCGCCTCCATGCCAGCTCCGCCCATTCTCCGCCCGCTCTCCGCCGTGCTGGCCCTCGCCGCCCTCGGCTGCGCGGGACCCCCCGGCATGCGGTCCGCGGCCCCGGCGCCGGAGGAGCGGATGGCCCGGTCGGTGACGATCTACCGGGACACCTACGGAGTCCCCCACGTCTACGGACCCACCGACGCCAGCGTGGTCTTCGGACTGGCCTGGGCCCAGGCCGAGGACAACTTCCCGCACCTCGAAGACAACTTCATCCGCTCCCTCGGCCGCGCCGCCGAGGTGCACGGCGAGAAGGCTCTGAAGGACGACCAGCTCGCCCGCCTCCTGGAGATCCCAAGGCTCGCCCGCGAGGAGTACGAGCGCTCCACCCCCCGGATGCGGGCGCTCTACGACGCCTACGCCGCCGGGCTGAGCCTCTACGCCGCCCGGCATCCCGAAACCAAGCCGCGGCTCCTCGGCCGCTTCGAGCCCTGGTACCCCCTGGCGCTGCTGCGCTTCAAGTACTACCAGGGAGAGTTCGTCGGCTACGCCGGACTGAATCTGGAGGACCTGTCCGTACGGCCGCAGGGCTCGAACGCCTGGGCCGCCGGAGCCGGGAAGAGCGCCTCCGGCCATCCCCTGCTCTTCATCAATCCGCACATCGGCTTCTTCGGCCTCGCGCAGTACTACGAGGCCCACATCCACAGCGACGAGGGGTGGAGCTTCTCCGGCGTCGGCCGCTACGGCCTGCCGTTCCCCTACATGGGGCACAACGAAGCGCTCGGCTGGGCCTACACCGACAACTTCCCGGACACCGGCGACCTCTACGTCGAGACCTTCGACGATCCCGCCAACCCGCTCGTCTACCGCTACGGCGACGGACACCGGACCGCTACCGAGTGGACGGAGGAGATCCGCGTCAAGACGGACCAGGGCGTCGAAACCCGGCCGGTCACCCTCCGCAAGACCCATCACGGTCCTCTGCTGTCCCGGCACCAAGGCAGGTCGGTGGCGATCCGGCTGGCGAAGCTGGAAGAGGGCGGCTGGTTCGACCAGTGGTACGAGATGACCCGCGCCCGCTCCCTGGCCGAGATGGAGACCGCCCTCCGCCGCGTGGCCGTCCCCTACATGAACATGGTCTACGCCGACCGCGACGGCAACATCTTCTACGCCTACAACGGCACCGTGCCCCGCCGCTCCACGAAATTCGACTGGCGAAAGCCGGTGGACGGCAGCGATCCGGAGACCGAGTGGCAGGGCTACCACGCCTTCGACGACCTGCCCCGGGTCAAGAACCCGGAGAGCGGCTTCGTCCAGAGCTGCAACTCCACCCCCTTCGCCACGACCACCTCCGGCAATCCCGACCCGGCCCACTATCCCGCCTACATGGTCGGCCCGGAGACCGACAACAGCCGGGCCCGCGTCTCCCGCCGCATCCTGACCGCCCAGGAGAAATTCACCTTCGAAGACTGGTCCCGAGCGGCCTTGGACACGAGAGTCCTCGAAGCCAAGACGAAGATCCCGGAGCTGATCGCCGAGTGGGAACGCCTCCGGCGGGAGGACGCTCCCCGCGCCGATGCGCTCGCCCCCCTGATCGAAGAGCTGAAGAGTTGGGATCGGGTCAGCCGGACAGGCTCTACCGCCATGACCCTGTTCACCCGCTGGCTCGGCCGGATGAACCAGTCCGGCTCCGCGGATGAGAAGTGGTCCCGGATCCAGGCCCTCGAAGAGGTCAGGAGGGATCTGGAGCGCGACTGGGAGACCTGGAAAGTCGCCTGGGGAGAGGTCAACCGCCTGCAGCGGATGCACTGGAGCGGCGACGAAGCCTTCCGCGACGACCGTCCCAGTCTGCCTGCTCCCGGAGGACCCGGCTGGCTTGGCATCGTCTTCAACTTCTACACCCGGCGGGAGCCCACCGGCGCAAAGAAGAGCTACGGTGTCGCGGGCAACTCCTACGTCAGCGTCGTCGAATTCGGCCCGACCGTCCGCGCCCGCTCCATCGTCTACTTCGGACAGAGCGGAGACCCGGCTTCGCCTCACTACTTCGACCAGGCGCCGCTCTACGCCCGCGGAGAATTCAAGCCCGCCTGGTTCACCCTCGAAGAGATCCAGGCAAACCTGGAACGGGCCTACCACCCCGGAGAGCCCTAGCCCGCCTCTTTTTCATTGTTGGAGCGCGTCGGAACAATGTTTCAGGCGCCGAAACATTGTTCCAGCGCCTGGAACATTGTTGGAGGGCTCTGGAACAATGTTAAAAGTCCTCGAACATTGTCCAGGGCGTCAAACATTGTTGGAGCGGACTGAAACAATGTAAAAAGCGGTGGAACATTTGTTTCAAGCCCGCAACCCGAGAAAACGTCGTCTCTTCCTGCTACGAAGTCGTTGAAGTCCGGTTCGGCGCCCGCACCTCGGGTTTCCAGGGAGGCAGATCGAAGAACGAAGCGTCGTCCGCCAGCCGCAGCCCGGGAACCCACTCGTCGAGCTCACCGATCTCGAACCGGCAGAGGTTCGCCGCATGCCAGAACCCCCCGGCCGGCACACCGCCGAATTTGTACCGGCCGTCGGGGGAGAAGGCTACCCAGCCTTCGGGGAGGGCGAGGAGAGCCGCCAGACAGCGGCCGGTGGCTACGTCCCAGAGGCGGATCGTGCCGTCAGAGGAGCCGCTGGCGAGAGTCTTGCCCTCCGGGCTGAAGGCCACGCTGAAGACCGAGCTCTGGTGTCCGCTCAAGGCGGCGGAGCGCTGAGGATGCCTCGATGTTCATGGCAAAGACGGCGGCGGCGACCTCCTGCCGGTTCCAAGCTACGATCGACGGACTAAGTACACCACCCTGGCTTGTGAACGGCGATCCCTGGAAGGGACAGGGTGGTCCCTGGCAGGGATAGTGGGGTATCACTGTGTTGCCGGAGCCGCCGAGCGCGCTGCCGGAGGCCAGCCGTGACCGCCGGGCGGCGCGGTTCTCGCCCAAAGGCGGAGCGGTCGTCGGGCGGAAGTCCTTCTCGCGCCCTTGACACCGGCCGACCTGAGGCACGAGCATCCCCTCATGCTGGACAGCGCGAAAGCCTCTTCGCCATTTTGGAAGCAGTGGAGTTTCTGGACCGGTATTGCCAGTGCGTCGGCCCCTGCTTGGTGGAATAAGCTTCTGTGGGTCATCGAGAGGGCGGGCGACGTGGATTTTGTGATCTCGTTTGTTCAGAAGGTCCAACCGTTTTTGGAAACACACGGCGATGTGATTCTCATGTGTTTTGGCTTCGCTCTCGTAGCGCGTGCCATTCGGAGAAGCCGACTAGCTGCCGTGCGAAGTAATGCCGATCCCCCCGCAGCGGCCGCCGATCTGCAAGTCGTGGAACCGCGCCCCGCGGAGCCTCAGCCAATAGTTGCCCAGGAAAGCGTTGAGCGCTTACGAGAGGTTCATGCGCCGTGGGCGTCGACGGCAACGCTAGCCTATGAATTCCTCTCAGGCGAAATTCTGTCAGGTGCGAAGCCGACGGAAGACAAGGGCGTCATCGGCGCACTTGTTCGCGAGAAAGTTTTGCCGCCTTGCCGCGAAGCGATCGAACAGTTGAACGCACGCATGCTGCCTGTCTCGGGCGATCTCTCCAATGCGGAGTTTTCGCTGCTAAAAGAAGATTTCCGGTCTCTCGTTTATACGACGTACCCTGAGCTTGTGGCGTGGATTCACCAGTGCGGCCATTCATTCTGGGGCGACAATGCTCTATTCTCTTCCGTGTATTACGCGAGGCTCTGCCGGAAACATCATGATTCGGTGGCGATTCTTAGGGCGGTAAGCGGCCGATCTGACATCGGCGATCTTGCGGGCGCCAGTACGCAGATAGAACGATTACTCCCTCCGCTGTCTGAACTGCCACACGTGGGCCGGATCACCAGTCTCATGGTTGAACCACTGCTCGAGAACTTGGCGTATGCATGGCCGAACTATCAGACTGCGCCCAATGTACCGCCTCGGGTGTTCGCCGTCATTCGCGTCACGAACGAAGGTCAAACAGACTTCGCCGATGTTGTGGCGCGGTGCTCTGTGACCACTTCAGGGGTGGAAATCGATTGTGTTTGGTCAAACGCCTCCGGCAACATATTCGTCTTAGGCGGTAGTCACCGGGCGGAACTGAAGCGAGGCGATTACAGGCTTCTCGTGGTCGCGCAGGCCATAGAAAAACACTGGTGTCGCATACCCGCGAGACACGGGGTCTATGAGTATCCATTCCGAACCGAGAGCGGAACCGGCGAGGTTAATTACTACTTGCCATCTAGCGGCACATCAGGCTTTCTTGATCTTGGACCGGATGTGGAGTTGACCCTACGATTCATAGCTGAGGGATTGGATCAAAAGCAGCGGGTGCAGCTTGGCTTCGACGCGAAGGGCCAGCCTACGACGAGTGTTGTGCCGTAGGCTGGCCCCGCCAGAGTTGGGCCGCCATCGCGGCGGCTACTAGGTCGGCCAATCTCCAAGGTTTCCGAGCGCGGCTCCCTCCGGGCCCGTCTCCTGCCCGAGCATGAAGCGATTATCCGCGAAGCCGCTGCCCGCGCCGTCCAACGGAAGGGATCGGGCAACCTCAGCGACTGGATGCGGGAAGATAGGAGACCACAGGACCTGTTTGAACGATCAGGTTGCGAAGGGAAAAACAGCTTTGAACGCCCGCTTAAGCTCCGCCACGGTTGCGGCATCCAACTGGCCTGCCACTCGGACAATCTGCGCTTGCTCAACCGTCATAAGGAACGGTTTGATGACGGACGGCTTATCAAGGCCGCTAGCCGCCCAATCGCGGATAACAACGGCACCGAAGCCGGGCGCATGGTGCATTTTTGATGTAATTCGCGCCACGATAGCATCTCTTCGTTCCTCGTGGTAACGGTGAGAGGACAGCACTACCCCCGGCGCAGTTTTACCGTCCGGACGACCTGCGTAATTGAATTGGGCAATCCATACTACGGCGCCGACGTTGAGCCTAATCATCGCTCCAAAATCCGCCGTGCGCTGAAAACTCTTGGGTCTCGCGAATTAGAAATGCGTCCCGAAGGTTCTCCATCTCGCCTCGCGCCCAAGCCAAGATAGAGGACGCGGCTCTCAATGCCTTCTCCTCGCGGTCATAGAGCTGAAGAGCGCGGGCCTTCTGAGGCAATGATTTCCCCTTGGCGACCCGAGCACGTAAGCTCCGGAGTTCGGCAAGACGCACATTGATTCGAAGCTGCTTTTCAAACTCAACTAACTGGCGATATGCTAGAGGGAAGTCCTCCTCTTCCACCTCGGCGAGAGGATGGAGGCGGATAGCTTCGATATATCGTTCGACGGTGCCACGAAACGACGCGACTCGCGCTTCGGTACGTTGCATAGCAATTTCATGCTCATCAAGGTGGCTATCTAAGCGTTGCGCCATCTCAGAGGCACTGCCTGAAAGAGCTGCGGGCATTTCCAGTGGGCCGCTAAGCGAGATGTAATCCCTTGGTTGTGGGAGTGCCATGGCAACGTAATGTTACCATGGCGCTACTAAAGGAAACAAACCGCGTAGACCAGGGGTGGATAGACCGACACGGTACAGTGTCGGCCTATCCGGTACTCACAGCACTTCCCGGCTGTGCCGCTCGACCATGGAGGCGGGATCGGGCAGCTCGCCACGCAAGAGGACAGGCGCAAGCTCTGAGGAGAGCGCCTGACAGTGGCGGTAGGTCCGGAGCGTGGCAATGATCCGGGCGGAGGGGAGCGGTCGCGTACACGGTCCTGAAGGGGAAACCAAAGAAAGCCGGCGACGCATGAGCGCCGCCGGCTCCACGTTGAACGTGCCGGCGCCCGGACCTCGGGCTTCCAGGGTGGCAGGTCGAAGAACGAAGCGTCGTCCGCCAGCCGCAGGCCTGGAACCCACTCGTCGAGCTCGCCGATCTCAAAACGGCAGAGGTTGTCGCCGCATGCCAGAACCCCCCGGCCGGCACGCCACCGAATTTGTACCGGCCGTCGGGGGAGAAAGCTACCCAGCCCTGGGCTCCGTTCTCCCGGCCCTTTGGGCCGGGAGAAGAAGAAAATTACGCGCCGCACGACGCCCTCCGTTGATCAGGAACCGTCCCTGACTCGCGGAAGGCTGTCCCTTGCTCCCGGACATCCACCCGGACCCACCGGAAAGCCGCCCGGAGGCTCCGGACATCCACCCGGACTCGCCGGGAAGTCACCCGAAGGCTCCGGACATCCACCCGGGCCCGCCGGGAAGCCACCCGGAGGCTCCGGATGCTCACCCGGCCCCGCCGGACATCCACCCGGACTCGCCGGAAAGCCACCCGGAGGCTCCGGACACTCACCCGGACCTCAGGGGAAGCCACCTGAGGCCCGATCCTGCTTGGGCGGCCGTCGCCCGCGCAGAAAGGACGGTTCCGTCCCGCCCTGAAGGGGCGGCGCAGGCGTGTAGCCCCGGGGCGTGAGCCCGGGAACCGGAGGCCCCATTTATCCAAGCCCTGAAGGGGCAGTGGAGGGGCCGAGAGGGTGTAGGGAAATACCTTCGCCCTTCCAGGGCTCGGGATGTGGGGGGAGGGCGCCCCTTTGGGGCGGGAAATCTGGATCAGGAGCGCCCGTTGCGGAGGCGGGCGATCTCTTCGCGGAGGCGGGCCAACTCGGCTTCCGCAGCCTGCCGGGCTTCCGCTTCGCGATTGGCGCGATCTTTCTCTTCAGTCAAGGTCAGGAACCGCTCTCCGGTCGCGGCGTCCACAAGCCAGAGACGTTGGCCGTCCGGCGCGACGGAGAACCAGAGGCCGGTGGTCTCTGACAGGATCCGTCCCTCGGAATCCTCTTGGATGGGCCGGTATCGTCCTGTTGCATCCAGCCGATAGCCGCTGAGCCGGAGCCTCGGGGTGGCGAGGAAGGGTTGCGGGTCGAGGATGAGGTATTCCGGCACTCCTGCCCGCTGATAGATCTTCACCTTCGTCTCGTAGTCGGCGCGCCGGTGTTCCGCCGTCTTGGACGAAACCACCTCGATGACCAGGCAGGGGCGCGTCCCCTCCTGGACCACGTTGAAGCTGTCCCGCTTCTTGCCTCCAGGGCGGACGCCGCGGATCACCGCCACGTCCGGCGCAGGCTCCTCCAGGCCCGGGATGCTCCAGAGCATCTTCATGTCGGAGCAGACCAGCACATCCGGCTCCGCCTCATAGCGGCTCTGGAGCATGTCGAAGAGCGCCTTGAGCAGCTCGAAGTGCTGTTCGCTCTGGGGCAAGACGTCTCCGAATTGGGGATCGACGAGCGCCTCTGCGGTCAGGGGAATTTCCCGGTCTTCGAAACCGCCGCCGGGCAGGGGGACGCATTGCAGACGCCAGCCGAAGACGAACGGATCGTCCTCGGGCACCCCGAAATCCGACGGCGAAAGCGCCGGCCCTCTCTTGGCAGGCTCGGCCATACCGGGAAGTATAGAGGGTGCGGACGGACGCATCAAGTTTCGTCCTGAGAGTACTTTCTACCGCTTCCCCCGCGCCCGTTCGAGCTCCGCCAACGCTTCGCGGGCGCGGTCCTTGACCGGGCCGATCTGCTCTTCAGCGGTGAGCGGCTGGAGGTAGGTTTCGGCTTCGGGGTAGCGGCCGAGGGCGGTGAGGCAGCGGGCCAGCTCGATTTGCGGCATGGCCAGGCCGTGCTGGGTTTCGGGGTTGTCCTCGTTGATCGCCAGAACGCGGCGGAGCAGGGTTTCGCAGGTGGCCGGATCTCCCATCTCCCTCCGGATTTTCGCCATCTGGTAGAGCGACATGGTGAGGGCGCCGTGCTCGGGACCGTGGACTTTCTCGTCGATGGCGAACACCCGTTCGTAGATCCGCAGGGCCTCGTCCAGGCGCCCGGCTTCCTGGTGGAGGCCGGCGAGCTGGTAGAGGGGGCTTGTGAGGTCGGGATGGTCGGGGCCGAACATGGCCTCGGTCGCCGCCACGGCGCGCTCGAAGCTGGCGCGGGCGTTGTCGCCGTCCCCGCGCAGGGCGTAGGCGCGGCCGAGGCCGTTGAGGTTCGCGACGACCAGCGGATGGTTTGGGCCGAAGGCCGTTTCGCGGATCGCCAGTGACCGCTGGAGGTAGCGGACCGCTCCGTCGGGGTCTTTCTGGTAGTCGCCGCGCACGATGAGCAGGCCGCCCAGCGCGCTCAGGACTTCCGCCAGGACCGGGTGGTCCGGGCCGTAGATGCGTTCGAGGTGGGGCAGGGCCCGCTCGTACTGCTCCCGGGCCGCGGCGCGTTCCCCGGCGTCGCGCAGGGCGTCTCCCAATCTCATCCGAGTATTGGCGGTGTAGGGGTGATCGGGTCCGAAGCTCTCCTCCAGGATGCTCATGGCGCGTTCCAGCCGCGGCCTCGCGGCCTGGGACTGGAGCGACTCCATGAGGGTGACGCTGAGGTCCCGCAGCGCCAGCCCGACTTGGGGATGGCGGGGACCGAGCGCCGCTTCCAGGATCGCCAGCGCGCGCTCCTGGTGCCGGCGGGCCGTGGGGCGGTCGCCCAGGGCTTCGTGCACCCGGCCGAGGCCGACGAGAGTGCGTCCGACGTCCGGGTGGCCGGGGCCGAGCGCGGACTCGCGGATGGACAGGGCTTCCTCATAGAGCGCCCGCGCGGCCTTGTGCTCGGCTTTCTCGGCGAGCACCTGGGCGAGCCCGTGGAGCGAGGCGGCGAGGTCGAGCCGGTTTTCGCCCGGCGAGCGGCGGCGGATGTTCACCGCCCTGGTGAGGAGCGACTTGGCCTCTTCGTAGAGCGCGAGGTCGCGGTAGACGTCGCCCATCACGGTCATCAGGTCGGCCTGGAGCGCCGGCTGGTTCGCCAGCCCGGTTTCGATGCGCGCCGCGCCCTGGTCCAGGAGCTGGCGGGCGGTGATGGTCTCGCCGCGCGACTGGGTCGGCGCCGCCACGGCGAACAGCCCGCGGAGGAAGTCCGCCACCTGGGTGGCCCGCGCCGCCGCCAGCCTCGCCCGGTCGCGCTCGCGGGACAGCTCCAGGGTATAGGCCACGGTCAGCCCCGCGACGAGCAGCAGGGCCGTGGCCGCCGTGCCGACCGCCGCCAGGTGCCGCCGCACGAACTTGCCGGTGCGGTAGGACCAGGTGTCCGGCCGCGCGGAGATGGTCCGGCCTTCCAGGTAGCGCTCGACGTCGGAAATCATCATGGCCACCGATCCGTAGCGCCGTTCGGGCTCTTTGCGCAGGGCGGTGAGGACGATGGTGTCGAGGTCTCCGGCCAGCTCGCGGCGCAGGCGCGCGGGCGTCGAGCCGCGCGCCGCGGTGATCTCCTCGGGCGTCTTCGCCTCTCCGCCTGGCGGCTTTCCTTTCCCGGCCGGCGCGTCCACCGTGGCCGAGGGGCGCGTCGGCCCGTCGCCCGGGGAGTAGGGGAAGCGGCCGGTGAGCAGCAGGTAGAGGAGCAGGCCGAGCTGATAGACGTCCGAGGCCGTGGTCACGGGATCGCCCCGGAGCTGCTCCGGGCTGGCATAGGCAGGGGTCATCAGCCGCGTGGCCGAGCGGGTCAGCGCCGCTCCGTCCGCGGTGGCGTCGGGATCGAGGAGCTTGGCGATGCCGAAGTCGAGGAGCTTGGCGTGGCCGTCCGGCGTGACGAGGATGTTCGACGGCTTGATGTCGCGGTGCACGATCAGGCTGCGGTGCGCGGCCTCGACCGCCCGCGCCGCCTGGAGGAACAGCCGCAACCTCCCGGGGATGGGCAGCCGCTCGCCGTCGCACCAGGCGTCGATGGGCCGCCCTTCCACCAGCTCCATGACGAGATAAGGCCGGCCGCCCGGGCCCACGCCGCCATCGAGGAGACGGGCGAGGCCGGGGTGCCGGGCGAGGGCCAGGATCTGCCGCTCCTGGTCGAACCGGCGCACCAGCTCGTCGGTGTCGAGCCCGCGCTTGAGGAGCTTCAGCGCCACCTGCTGCTGGAACTGGCCGTCGGCCCGCTCCGCGAGGAAGACCACGGCCATGCCGCCGCGCCCCAGCTCGCGGACGATCCGGTAGCGTCCCACGATCTCGCCGGCCGCGAGGCCGCCGTCCTCCTCCGCATCGCCGCCGGTACCTTCCCACAGCGGTCCCTGGAAGGCGCCTCCGGGAGCGAGCGCCGTCGCTTCGGACTCGGCGCCGGCCAGGAGCCGTTCGACCAGGGCGCGCAGCTCGGCGTCGCCGCCGCAGGCGCGATCGAGGAAGGCGGGGCGCTCCGCGGAGGGCAGGTCGAGGGCTTGGTCGAAGATGGGGTCGGCGCGGCGCCAGCGGTCTTCAGTGGAATCCATCAGCCGCTCCCGAGGTGTCAGAGGGAGTCTCGGAAATGCGGAGAGAGCCGCTGAGCCCTCACCCCCTGACCCCCTCTCCCGGTGACGGGAGAGGGGACGGGGGTGAGGGCTCGCGCGGCGCCCCTGCGAGAGCTTCGAGATCCTGTTTCAGACGAGCAGCTCCTCCCGGAGGTAGGCGCGGGCCTTCATCCAGTCGCGTTGCGCGGTGCGCAGGGAGATGCTCAGCGCCGTCGCCGTCTCCTCTTCGGAGAGGCCGGCGAAGAACCGGCATTCCACGACCCGGGCGAGCCGCGGATTCCATTGGTTCAGCCGGTTGAGCGCGGCGTCCACGGCCAGCAGCCAGTCTGTCTGCTCGTCGATGGCCATGTGGCGGCGTTCGTCGAGAGTCGTCTGGACGTTTCGGCCGCCGCGCTTCGCGGCGTTGCGCCGGCGGGCATAGGTGATGATCACCTGGCGCATGGCCTGGGCGGCGCAGGCCAGGAAGTGGCCGCGGTCCTGCCAGTCGACCCGCTTCTGGTCGACCATCTTCAGGTAGGACTCGTGGACCAGGCTCGTAGTGTCGAGGATCCGGTCGGGAGTCCCCCGGCCGAGCTGCCGCCGGGCGATTCTGCGCAGCTCGTCGTAGACCAGCGGGTACATGCGGCTGAACGCATCGTAATCCCCCTGGCGGTAGGCCAGCAGCAGCTCCGTGACGTCCCCTCTGGTCGGCATCGCCCGGAGATTGTACACGTCTACCTACCGCCTTTCCTGCCACTGTAGAGACGCCCCGTGGGGCGTCTCCTTCTCCGGAGGTGCCCGCGGCGTCGCGTGGATTCCTTGAAAGAAGGCCGCCGCCGCAAGAGACGCCCCACGGGGCGTCTCTACAGTGGGGAGCAGGATCGAGGCCCCGGAAGATTTCGCAGCCAACCTGTGATCTAGAACAGATCGAACAACAGAATCCGTCCCTCCAGCGGCCCGTTCATCACAGGGATGCGCCGGCGGGGGCGGAGGCCGATGTGCTTGCCGCGGTCTTCGCCGGCGAGGACGACCGCTTTCCATCCCTTGAAGCGCTGTTTGAGGAGGTCTCCCAGGGCGCGCCAGTGCTCGGTCCCGGTGCCGATGCGCTCGCCGTGCGGAGGGTTGACCACGACGAGGCCGGGTCCGGCGGGGGGATCGAAGGCGAAGGCGTCGCCGCGGGTCAGGGCCGCGCGGTCGCGGAGGCCGGCGCGGTCGAGGTTGCCGCCGGCGGCGCGGAGGGCTTCGGCCGAGAGGTCGTTGCCGAAGAGGCGGACGTCCGGGCCGGGCGCGGGGATCGGCTCTCTCCGGATGGCGGCGAAGGCGTGGGGCTCGTAGTTGGGGAGGCGCTGGAACGCCCAGGCCTTGCGGAGGTGGCCGGGAGCGCGGCCGAGGGCGATCCACCCGGCTTCGATCAGCAGAGTGCCGGAGCCGCACATGGGGTCCACGACAGGGCCTTTTCCATCCCATCCCGAGGCCAGGACGCAGGCGGCGGCGAGCTGCTCGCGCACGGGGGCCGTGGAGGTCACCGCCCGGTAGCCGCGGCGGTCGAGCGGTTCCCCGGAGGTGTCGAGGAGCAGGGTGGCGCGGTCGTTGAGGAGGCGGACGCGCAGGTGGAGGTCCGGGTCTTCGCGGTCCACCGAGGAGCGGCGGCCCCAGCGGTCGCGCTGGCCGTCGACCAGTCCGTCCTTGACCGAGAGGGCGGCCCAGCGGGAGTCGCGGATCTGCGACGCCGTGGCGGTCGCCTGGATGGCGAAGCTGTGGTCCGGGTGGAGCAGCTCCGCGGGGTCGATCTCCGGGTGCACCGCGGGCCCCTTCCCTCTGGAGAGAGCGCGGCCGGTGACCAGCGCCCTCGCTCCGGCCGCCAGTTCGGGACCGTCCCGGCCGTCCCAGGAGCCGAGCTCGACGAGCACCCGGTTGGCCGTGCGCAGCCGCCAGTTGGCCTGCCAGCAGTCCTTCCACGTTCCCGGGAAGGCGACCGCTCCCTTCTCCCCATCCAGATCGGCGAAGCCGAGCGCGCGCAGCTCTCCCGCCAGGATCTCTTCGAGGCCGAGGGCGCAGGTGGCGACGAGGGACAGGGGCATTCAGAGGCCCGGGTCTTTCAGGAACGGCACCATGATCCGCAGCAGCTCTTCGGGGCGCTCTTCCATGGGGATGTGGCCGGTTTCGGGGAACGCGACGAAGCGGGCGCGGGGCATCCGGTCCGCGGCCCTCTTCCCCGCGGCCGCGGAGATGACGAGGTCGTTCTCTCCCCAGACGATCAGCGCGGGAACGTCGATCTTTTCGAGCTCGACTTTGTCTGTAGAAGAAGGGAGCGGCGCCGTGAGGCCGTAGTAGGCGTCGGTCGCGCCTTCGATCGACAGGCGTTCGTAGTAGGCCTGGACCAGCTCCGGGGTGACCAGGGAGTCGTCGTAGAACGACCGCAGGAGCGACTTGCGCACCGTCGCGGGGCGCAGAGCGAACGAGCGGAGGAACAGGGAGGTGACCGGCTTCAGCGCGGCCATGCGGGAGCGGCGGTCGTTCGCGTAGGTCGGCGCGGAGCTGTCGACCAGCACCATGGAACGCACCCGCTCCGGGTAGCGCGAGGCGATCCACAGGGTGATGCCGCCGCCATAGGAGTGGCCCACGAAATGGGCGCGTTCGATCCCCAGGTCGTCCATGACGTCGAGGACCAGCTTCCCCTGTCCTTCGCGGGTGTAGCTCTCCGGGCTCCGGGGCCGCTGCGTGTATCCGAAGCCGTTGAGATCGACGGCGACGGCGCGGAAGGACTCCGCCAGGGTGGGGAGGACTTTGCGCCAGGCGTAGGTCGAGGCGCCGAAGCCGTGGATCAGGATCACCGGCTCGCCCTGCCCGGCCTGCTCGATGTGGACGAGCTGTTCGCCGATGCGGAGGAAGCGGTCCTCCGGCACTTCCTTCCGGATCTCGGCGAACGGGCGGAGGGACCTGCAACTGGCGAGCAGCAGTGCGATGGGGACGAGCAGGAGGAGCGGCATCCAGCGCATGCGGGGGAGCATACACGGCCCGGCGCGTGCATCTCGATCCCGCCATGAAGCTCCGCCGGACCATCGCGCTCGTTCTGTTCCTCGCCCTCTTGCCGGGGCGTCCCGCCGCCGCCGAGGAGGGCTGGACCTTCCAGGCCGCGGTTGGAGCGGTGACGAACCTGGAGACCTCCCTGGAGATCCGCCAGGACGGTTTCCCGGACATCGAGCTGGACGCCGAGTACGAAACCCGGCCTTTCGAGGGGCCTCTCTATTACTCGCTCCGCACCGGCCGGTGGCGCGGGCGGGGCGGCTGGGAGGTGGAGCTGATCCACCAGAAGCTGTTCCTCCAGGATGCGCCGCCCGAGGTCCAGCGCTTCGCCATCTCTCACGGCTACAACCTGGTGACCCTCAACCGCGCCTGGGACCTGCGCGGGCTCATCCTGCGCATCGGCGCCGGCCCCGTGATCGCCCATCCCGAGAGCGAGGTGCGCGGGCGCGTCCTCGATCCCCAGGACACCAACCTGAGCGGCGGATATCACCTCGCCGGCCCGGTGCTGCAGGCCGGAGCTGAAAGGCGGTTCGATCTGGGGGACAAGTGGTTTCTCGGGCTCGAAGGGAAGGCCTCAGCCTCCCGCGCCGAGGTGCCGGTGGCAGGCGGGGAGGCTGAGGTGCCGAACGTTGCTTTTCACGCGCTGATCGGACTGGGCTTCCGATTCAGCCGTTGAGCCGGGCGCTTACTGGCAGCAGAGGAAAGGACGGGTGTCCGTCCTGTTGGACACGGCGCCGGAGCAAGAGTTTCCTCTCTCCTGAATCGCCGGGCTGGCCGCGGTGTTCCAGGCGCCCTGGAAGACCGAGAAGGTGCCGCCGCAGGTGAAGCAGAGGGAGCAGCCCTGAATGCTGACCGCCCTGTTCGGGGAGCTGCGCCGGGCGAACTGCTGGCGCTCGCCAATGGGGATTGCCGGCGTGTCCGCATGGGCCACTTCGATGAAGGCCTTGAGCCTGCCGCGCAGAGCCGACTCCGGCACGTCGACCATATCGAAATAAATATTGTCAGCCACGTTCAGGGTCCGGGTCACGGAATAGAGCTCTCTCCCCCCGGCCGCGCGGTCGTAAAACGTGATCAGTAGCTCCACCGGACCAGCCGCGTTGAGCGTGCCTTTGACCGGCACCGAGACGAAGCGGCCTTCCTGCGCTGCCAGAGGCAGACTGATCAACATCGCGAAGAGCACGAGCAGAAACGCTTGCTTTTTCATAGTGTGTTCCTCTCCTGAGTCAAACGGTGACTGATGAACATCGGATGAAGCACAGCCAAGAGCTTGTAGAAAGCTCGAAACAGCGAAGGACCTACTCGGACCTCCTCTCTCGCGCCTCTTTGATGGGACAACTGCTTCAGTATATCAGAGGCCATGGTCTGGTCAAGCGATTCGCCGTGAGCTGGAAGAATCTGACAGCCCCGCTCGCGGTTCCAAAGCTCCGCCGTTTTGTCACCGCCTTTCGACTGACACTGTCACCGCCGCTTTCTAGGCTGTTCCCAGCCCGGACAGCACCGGGCGGAGGAGCAGCGTCATGTCGATCGTCGTCGAGGAGCTGACCAAGCGCTATGGCGGACAGCCGGTGGTCAACAACATCTCCCTGGAGGTGGCGGACGGGGAGCTCTTCGTCCTGCTCGGATCGTCCGGCAGCGGGAAGAGCACGCTGCTGCGGATGATCGCCGGGCTCACGGACATCGACGCCGGGCGCGTCCTGCTGCACGGCCAGGACGTGACCGACCTGCCGCCGGCCCGCCGCGGGGTGGGGTTCGTGTTCCAGAGCTACGCCCTGTTCCGCGGCATGTCGGTGGCGGAGAACGTCGAGTTCGCGCTGTCGATCCGCGGGGTTGCCAAGGCGGCGCGGCAGCGTCGGCGCGACGAGCTGCTGGAGCTGGTGGGGCTCGCCGGGCTGGGCGGACGGATGCCGCGCCAGCTCTCGGGCGGACAGCAGCAGCGGGTGGCCCTCGCCCGCGCTCTCGCCCATCAGCCGGAGGTGCTGCTCCTCGACGAGCCGTTCGGCGCTCTCGACGCCAAGGTCCGGGTGGAGCTGCGCCGCACGATCCGGGACATCCAGCGCGAGCTGGGCATCACCACGGTCTTCGTGACCCACGACCAGGAGGAGGCGTTCGAGCTGGCTGACCGGCTGGCGGTCCTCAGCTTCGGGCGCCTGCTGGAGGCCGGCCCTCCGGAGGAGCTCTATCTGCGCCCGGAGACCGAGTTCGTGGCGACGTTCCTCGGTACGGCCAATCTGATGGTCGGCGAGAACACCGCCGACGGAGTGCAGCTCGGCCCCGTCCGCTTCCCGCTGAGCACGCAAGCCGACGGCGAAGGCTCGCGGCGGGTGCAGGTGCTCTTCCGGCCGGAGGACGTCGCCCTGTGCGACGTGCCCGACGACCTCGCCTGCCCGTCTCTGGGGCAAGCCGTGGTCGATCACCGCGCCTTCGTGGGCTCGTTCGAGCGGCTGCGGCTGCGCCTCCCTCCTTTTCCCGGCGTGCGGACGATCGCGCCCGCCCCGCCGTTCGGCAGCGACGACCTCTGGATCGAGGCCAGCCGCACGCAGGACCAGGCGCGCCGCTTCCCCTTGCGCACGGGCGACTCCACCTGGGTTGGCGTCCAGCGCGTCCACGCGCTGGTGCATCCGGGGCTGCGCTTCCTCCTTCTGACCGACGGCGCTCCGCGAGCCCGAGCGGCGCTGTCCTTCGGCGCCGAGCTCGCCCGCCTCGCCCACGCCCGGGTGACTCTGCTGGGCAGCGGCGGAGGGGAGATCGGACAGGAGGACCGCCTCCAGGAGGCGCGCGAGCAGCTCGGGAGCGGCCTGGCGGCCCTGGAGACCCGCGAGCTGCCCGGTCCGCCGGGCCGGGCGGTCGCCGAGGAGACCGCGCGCCAGCCCTGCGACCTGGTCGTGCTCGGGATGCCCGGGTTGCCTGATAGGGAGCCCGCCGGCGGCATCGCTCTGGCCGAGGAGATCCTGCGGGCCGGCCATCACCACCTGCTGCTGGTGCCCGGCGGGTTCAGCGGACCGATCCCGTCGCGGGTCCTGATCTGCGTGGCCGTGGGCGAGCCCGGCAAGTCGGACGTGTCGTTCGCCGGCCGCCTCGCCAGCCACCTGCGCGCGGAGACGACGATCCTCACCGTGCTGCCCGAGGAGGAGCGCGGCGACGGCAGGACGGGCGCCACGCTGCGCGCCGAGCGTTTCCTCGCGGGCAACCGCCGGATCCTGTCCCGCCTGGGCGTTCCGGTGGAGACCCGCATCCGCTATGGAGCGGCGCGCGAGGAGATCCTCGCCGAGATCGCCGAGGACGGGCACGACCTGCTGGTCCTCGGGGCGCCGCTGCCGCGCGCCGGCCACGAGATCGGGCTCGGCGGGCTGGTCGCCCGGCTGGTGCCCGAGCTGAAGAGCCGTCCGGTGCTGATCGTCCGCTCGCCGGAGGCGGTGTCGTGAACCCTCACCCCCTGACCCCCTCTCCCGTCACCGGGAGAAGGGGAAAACGCGCTCAGAACGGACGGAGCAAAGAGGGTGGGGGCGCCCCTCTCCCGGTGACGGGAGAGGGGATGGGGGTGAGGGCTCTCGCGGCGAGCTTTACGAGGAGGACTGATTGATGACGAGAGCGGGTATCTGGTTGTGCTGTGCGCTGCTCCTGGCGTCCCCCGCCCGGGCGCAGGAGCCTGAGCCGGCGCAGGAAGAGACCGAAGAGCAGCCGCAGACCCCGGAGGAGCGGCTGGACGAGCTGGACCAGAAGGTGCGCGTGCTGGAGCGCAAGGACGAGCTGGACAAGGAGCAGGCGGCCGAGAAGGCCAAGACCTCCTCGTCCGCGACCGCCGGCCGCGACGGCTTCACGATCAAGTCGGCCGACGGCGATTTCCAGGTCAAGATCCGCGGCTACGTACAGGCCGACGGCCGCTTCTGGCTCGACGACGAGGAGAGGCCCGCGACGGACACGTTCCTGCTGCGGCGCGTCCGCCCCATCGTCGAGGGGACGCTCTACAAGATCTTCGACTTCCGCATCATGCCCGACTTCGGGAGCGGCGCGACCGTCCTCCAGGACGCTTATCTCGACGCCCGTTTCTCCCCGGGCTTCAAGCTGCGCGCCGGCAAGCTCAAGGCGCCGGTGGGCCTGGAGCGGCTGCAGTCGGGGACCGACCTGCTCTTCGTCGAGCGGGCGCATCCGACCTCGCTGGTGCCCAACCGCGACCTCGGCATCCAGATCCACGGCGATTTCGCCGGCGGCGGCGTGAGCTACGCCGTGGGGATCTTCAACGGCGTTCCGGACGGCGGCAGCGCCGACGCGGACACCAATGGCGACAAGGACCTCGCGGCCCGCCTCTTCTTCCTGCCGTTCCTCGCCGGCGGCGGTCCTCTCAAGGGGCTCGGCTTCGGCGTTGCGGCCACCTCCGGCGACCAGGAGGGCACGGTCACCGCGCCCGGTCTCGCCGGGTATCGCACACCGGGCCAGCAGACGTTCTTCAGCTACCGCTCGGACGCCACTCCGGCCGGCACGGTGATCGCGGACGGCGAGCGCTTCCGCCTCTCCCCCCAGGGCTACTTCTACAAGGGTCCGTTCGGCGTGCTCGCCGAGTACGCCGTCTCCCGCCACGAGGTGCGGCGCGGCACGGTCGCCGAGGAGCTGGAGCACAGCGCGTGGCAGGTGGCGGGCTCGTGGGTGCTGGCCGGCGGCGAGCCGTCGTTCCGCTCGGTGAACCCGAAGAAGGTCTTCGACCGCGAGGCCCGCACCTGGGGAGCGTTCGAGCTCGCCGCGCGCTACAGCAAGCTGGAGCTCGACGACCAGACCTTCCCCCTGTTCGCCAATCCGGCGAGCGCCGCCAGCTCCGCCGAGTCGTGGGCGGTCGGCTTCAACTGGTATTTCAACCGGAACGTGAAGTGGTATCTCGACTATGAGCGGACCCGGTTCGAGGGGGGCGCCGCCTCCGGGGACCGCGAGGACGAGAGCATCGTGTTCACGCGCTTCCAGATCGCCTTCTGAAAGGAACGACCGACATGAGATTCCGATCGATAGCGATAACCCTCCTCCTGCTGCTCCTGGCCTCGGCCGGAGCGTTCGCCGCCCCAAAAATGGGATCAACGAAGCTGCTCAACGTCTCCTACGATCCGACGCGCGAGCTCTACCAGGACTTCAACGCCGCGTTCGCCAAGCACTGGAAGGCCAGGACCGGCCAGGACCTCACCGTCCAGCAGTCGCACGGCGGCTCGGGCAAGCAGGCCCGGTCGGTCATCGACGGCCTGGAGGCCGACGTGGTCACGCTGGCCCTTGCCTATGACGTCGACGCCGTGGCCAACGCCGGCCTCCTGCCGAAGAACTGGCAGAGCCGGCTGCCCAACAACAGCTCCCCCTACACCTCGACCATCGTCTTCCTGGTGAAGAAGGGGAACCCCAAGAAGATCAAGGACTGGGACGACCTGGTGAGGCCCGGGGTGTCGGTGATCACGCCGAACCCCAAGACCTCCGGCGGCGCGCGCTGGAACTACCTGGCGGCGTGGGGCTTCGCGCTGCGGAAATATGGCAACAATCCTGCCAAAGCGAAGGATTTCGTGTCGCGCCTGTTCAAGAACGTGCCGATCCTCGATACCGGCGCCCGCGGCGCGACGGTCAGCTTCGTCGAGCGCGGCATCGGCGACGTGCTCATCGCCTGGGAGAACGAGGCGCTGCTCACGGTCAAGGAGATCGGCAAGGGGCGGTTCGAGGTCGTGGCCCCCTCGGTGAGCATCCTGGCCGAGCCGCCGGTCGCGGTGGTCGACAAGGTGGCCAACAAGAAGAAGACCGCGGCGGTGGCCAAGGCCTATCTCGAATACCTCTACACGCCTGAGGGGCAGGAGATCGCGGCGCGCCACTACTACCGGCCGCGCAACCCGGCGGTGGCGGCCAAGTACGCGCAGCAGTTCCCGAAGGTGAGCCTGTTCGACATCGGCCAGTTCGGCGGCTGGGCCAAGGCGCAGAAGGACCACTTCGCCGACGGCGGCGTCTTCGACCAGATCTACGGCGGGAGGTAGAGGACTTTGGTGAACGAGAGCAGAGCCCTGCCATCCCCCCTGCCCGTCTCGGCGCGGCGTGGGGGAGGGAGGCGGCACCGGGGAGGCAGCGTCCTTCCCGGCTTCGGCCTCTCCCTGGGCTTCACGCTCTTCTACCTGGGCCTGGTCATCCTGATCCCGCTGTCGACGGTCGTCCTCAAGACCGCGTCGCTCACCTGGGTCGAATTCTGGGCCAAGGTGAGCGCGCCGCGGACCCTCGCCGCCTTCCG
>DASVEF010000289.1:0-23614 GCA_036380715.1 Thermoanaerobaculia bacterium
CCCGCTCCGAGCCCGGGAAGGTCTGGCGCGAGCCATCTGGTGTCTGCGCGCCGCCTGGAGATCCTCGCCTGGGCGAACGTCGGGCTCCACGCCCTGGGCCTGGTGGTCGCGTGGATCGGGATGCGCCCGGGCAGCGTGGTCATGCCTGTCACGGAGCGCACGGCCTATCTGGCGGGAAATCCGCCGGCCTGGGCTTGGGGATGGGGGATCTGGATGGCTTGCACGCTCCTCCTGGTGGCCTATCTGGCGGCGTTGCGGCGTCTGATCCCTGATCGCCCGGTGACTGCCGACCTCGCCGTCCTCTTCGCCGTCGCCGGGATGGCCGCCGACCTGCTGTGCGACGTCGTCCAGATCCGGGTCCTGCCGCTCGTCGCGGCGGTCGGTCCGGAGCACCGGACCCTGTTCCTCGCCGTTGAGCGGCTCGCCTTTACGGGCGGCGCCACCGTCGCCAACGGACTGTACACGGCCGCCGTCCTGCTGATGACCTTGAGCCTGCGAGGCCACGTCCGCTCCCTGACGCGGCTCGCCGGCTGGGCCACGGCCGTGGCGGGATCGGCCATGGTGGTCTCAGGGCTGCTCCCCTCCCCCGAGCTGCTGCAGGCCTCGACGGGACCCACGATCGGCTTCTTCAGCCTGTGGACGGTGCTCGTGGCGCGGGATTTGAGGCCCCTCACCCCCTGGCCCGCTCTCCCATCCCCTCCCGTCCCGCCGGGAGAGGGGGAAAAAGAATAAGAGTGAGAGTAGGAGAATGAGCGGGATCGTTTTCGGCGGATATGGTGTGTTCGGTTCGCAGGTCGCACGGGCTCTCGTGGCAGAGGGGACGCTCCTGCGGATCGCCGGACGGGACGCGGCGCGGGCGGCGGATTTCGCTTCCGGGTTGGGAGGCGGGCACGAAGGGATGGCCGCGGACGTCCAGGACCCCGCCTCCTGCGCGCGGGCTCTGGAAGGCATGCGCGTCGCGGTCAACTGCGCCGGTCCGTTCTCGGCGATGAGCCTGGCCCTCCCCGAGGCATGCCTCGCGGCCGGCGTGCATTACGTCGACATTGCGGACGACCGCGGCTGGTTCGCGCGGCTGCGGGGCCTGGACGGCCGCTTCCGCGAGCGCGGGCTCACCGCGGCCTGCGGCTGCTCGACTCTGCCGGGGATCTCCGGCGCGCTGGCCCTGGCCGCCGCCGAGCGCCTGCCGGAGGTCCACAGGGCGCGGATCACTCTGTTCATCGGCAACCGCAATCCCAAAGGCGAGGCCGCCGTGGCCTCGGCCGCGGCGCAGCTCGGGCGCCCCTTCCAGGCGCCGCAGGGGACGCTCACCGGGTTCCGCGGACGCGAGGTCGTGCCGGTTCCGCCGCCGTTCGGCCCCCGCGCGGTCTACGACTTCGACAGCCCGGAGCTCGACCTCTTCCCGGAGCTGATCGGCGCGCGCGAGATCCGGGTCAAGGTGGGCTTCGAATCGCGCTTCGCCACGGCGGCCTTCGCGGCGCTCGCCCATCTCGGACCGGACGCGGGTCTCCGCATGGCGCGCGCCTCCGCGCCCCTGGCCCGCCGCCTCTCCGGGCTCGGGCATTCGGGCGGCTACGTCCTGGTCGAGCTGTTCGCGGACGGCGCCCGCGCCGCGGCCTCCATGGGCGGTCCGGAAGAGGGCCAGCGCATGGCCTCCCTGCCGGCCGCGTTCGTCGCGCAGGATCTGCTGGACGGCGCCGTGACCGCCCGCGGCGCGGTGACCGCCTACGAGGCCCTGGGCGCGCGGGCGCTGCTCGAAAGGCTGGTGGCGGCGGGGTTCCGGGAGGCCCTCACCCCCTAACCCCCTCTCCCACCCGCACTCACGCCCGCCCGGGAGAGGGGGAACCGTGTCAAAAACTGATTTGGCTTTTCTCCCCCTCTCCCGCGGGAAGGGAGTGCGTGTGGGAGAGGGGGCCAGGGGGTGAGGGTACAATCCCCCGCCATGCACCGCCTTCCCATCCTCGACGATTCCGGGCGCGAGGTCTCGTATCTCGCGGTCCGCTTCGACGCGCCTCCAGAGGGCGGGCCGGCTCCGTTCTGCTTCCTCTACCTCCACGGGTTCGGGTCCGACCAATGGGGGGAGAAGGCGGAGTATTTCCGGGCGCAGGCGCTGGCGAACGGGTTCCCGTTCTGCTCGCTCGACTTCCAGGGACACGGCCGGTCCGGCGGCTCGCTGCGCGACCTCACCCTGACGCGCAACCTTCAGGACGTCGCCCGGGTGCAGGGCTATCTCCGGGAGCGCGGGCACGAGCGGCTCTGTCTGATCGGCTCCTCCATGGGCGGCGGCACCGGACTCTGGTACTCGGCGCTCCATCCCGAGGACGTCGTGGCCGGCCTGCACATCGCGCCGGCCCTGGAGTTGGAGGACTCGCTGCTCGCCTGGGCCGGACCGGAGAGGACGCGCGCCTGGGAGGAGACCGGGGCCATCCGCTTCCAGAACGACTTCGTCGCCTGCGACCTCGGCTGGTGCCTGATCGAGGACCTGCGCGCCCACCTCCTGGAAGACCTGCGCCGCCGCTACCGCACCCCCGCCCTCCTGCTCCAGGGCAAGCTCGACGCCGACGTGCCCTGGCGCGGGGTGGCCGAATTCGCCACCCACTGCGCGGGCCGGGACGTCGACCTCCATCTCTTCGCGGACGGAGACCACCGTTTGACGGACCGCAAGGACCGGCTGTGGAGCTTGATGCTAGAGTTCCTGACCGGACGCAATCTCGTGCAACGCGACGGACGGTAGAAGGAATGGAGATCCATCCCGGCGACCTGCTCCTCAGGGAGGCTTTCAGCGGCCCGCGGCTCAGCAAAGACCAGCGCCGCAGGGTCCTGGACCACCTGGGCGACTGCGCCCGCTGCCGGGAGCGCCTCAAGGAGCTGGTGCGCCCGGAGCGCAACAAGCTCGCCGACACGATCGTCCAGCGGATTCCCGACCTCTCCTCCGAGGTCGACTACGACGCGGTGATCGAACGGAGCTTCCGGCGCTTCGAGAAGCTGCGCGACACGCAGGCCCGGGAGCGTGCCGAAGCCCCCGACCTGTTCCATCAGCTCCTGGAGCACCCTCCGCAGCGGCGGCTGATGATCCTGGACAACCATCCGCGCTTCCAGAGCTGGGCCCTGGCCGAGCTGATGCTCGACCGGGGGCTGGACCAGGCCTACGAGAACGCCCGCGTCAGCGAATACCTGGCCACCCTGGCCTTCCGGGTGGCCGAGCGCCTGGACCCGCACAAATACAGCACATCTCTGCTCGAAGACCTGCGCGGGCGCTCCTGGGCCTACATCGCCAACGCGCGCCGCGTGCGCGACGACTTCGCGGGGGCCGAGCGGGCTTTCGAGCTCGCCTTCGCCCACCTGGGACGGGGGACGACCGATCCGGCCGAGCGGGCCACCTGCCTCGAATTCAAGTCGTCCCTGCGCCGGGACCAGAACCGATGCGAGGAGGCGATGCGCCTGCTCGACCGCTCCAGGAAGATCTTCGAGCAGCTCGGCGACCGCCACCGGCTCGGCCGGCTGTTCATCCACCAGCAGATCGGCCTCTACGCCCTGGGACAGATCGCCGCGGGGATTCCCCTGCTGCAACAGGCGGTGCAGTGGGTCGATCCGCAGCGGGAGCCGCGGCTCCTGCTCTGCACCTCCCACAACCTGGTCAACCTCCTGACGATCCAGGGGCAGGTGGGCGAGGCGCAGTCGCTCTACGCCAAGGTCCGTTTCCTCTACGACCAGTTCCCCGGCCGGCGGCTGCACAGCCAGCGCCTGTGGCTGGAAGGGAACATGGCCGCCGGCCTCGGCCGCTACCAGGAGGCCGAGACCCTGCTCCAGGCGGCCCGCAACGGCTACGCCGCCGAAGGCATCACGACCGAGGCGGAGAACGTCGCCCTCGACCTCGAGCGCGTCACGCTCGAGAAGCGCCGGAGAAGACCCTTCTAGCAGGAAAGACAGGGTGGGGGCGCCCCTCTCCCGCTCGGCGGGAGAGGGGACGGGGGTGAGGGGCCTCAGGCCTTCGGCTGGAAGTCGAAGGTGACCGTGGCGTCCTGGTTCGCGCCGACCGTGACCTGCTGGGTCGCGGTGCCGAGCGTCTCGTGCCAGGCCTCCAGGGTGTAGTTGCCCGGCGGCAGGTTGTCGATCTTGAAGGTGCCGTCCTGGCCGCTCACCGCATAGTACGGGTGCTCGACCACGCCGATGTAGGAGCTCATCCAGGGGTGGACGTCGCACTTGAAGTGGACCATCACCTCGGGCTTGTCGAACTTCTTCTCGAACTCCATGTTCTGGAACGGCTGGCCCTGGTTGAACTCCGCGTTCACCGTGGGCATGGCGTGGATGTTGTGCAGCGTGGCATCGCTGTTCTTGATCTTGAGCGGCTGGCCGACCTGGATGCCGCTGACGTGCGGCTGGTACATGCAGCCCTGCTGGTCGAGCGTCTTGGCCTCGGTCGGGGTCGGGAAGGTCTTGCCCTGCAGGCCGTCCTTCACATAGATGAAGACGTCGGCGAGCTTGCCGTCCTTGGCCTGGATCGTCTGGGTGGTGACCGGCTCGCTGTGCAGGCCGGCGCAGACCGGATCGGCGTTCATCGCGATCGGCGTGTCGGTGTCGGCGCCGGCGAAGTTGATGGTGCCGCTGACGCTGCCGGCGTCGGCCACGTCGGCGCTCGGCGCCGTGGCGTTCGGACCCTCGGACGACGCCGCCGGGGTGTCATCGCCCTCGCCCGCGTCCCCTCCCTCGTTGCCGCCGCCGCCGCAGGCCACAAGAACGGAAAGGGAACAGCAGAATGCGAGGAGCAACCAGAGTTTGTTCCTGCTCATACCCGAAAACCTCCTTGAGAGTGTTCTACATCGAGATGCTACGGATCTTTCGCATTGGGAAGATCCGGCCGCCGGATTATGCCACAGCGGGCCCCCACGATGTCTCTTGTCCTGTTCCCCCTCTCCCGGGCGGGCGTGAGTGCGGGTGGGAGAGGGGGTCAGGGGGTGAGGGTCAACGGCCCCCGGCCACAGCGCCTCCCGCCGTCTCCGCCCCTCCGGCCGGATTCTCCAGCGGCGGCCGCCGCCGGCCGCCGCCGGAGATGCTCCAGATGTAATCGCGCAGGGCTGCGGTCACCTTGTCGGTATCCGCCAGGTAGGCCTTGAGCTCCGCCTCCGAGCCGAAGTAGCGCAGCATCTGCGCCTTCTGGGCGGCGTAGGTCGGCGCGTCGATGCCCAGGGCGAACGGGGACTGGTACTCTCCGGTCTCCGTCTTCTGGAAGAAGTTGGGCATCCGCGTGCCGGGGATCCAGGACTGCGGGTCCTTGATGAAGTCCGGCACCCAGTCGTGGCGCAGGCGGTTGTCGGCGAGCAGCAGCGACGGCGCCAGCTCGGCGGTCGAGGCTCCCGTCCCGATCGTGGGGCCCGACGGATGGCACCGGGCGCACTGGGCCATGGAGAAGACCGCGCCGCCCACCGCCAGGCTCCGCGGATCCGCCGGGGACGGCTCCAGCATGAACGGCTCGCGCTTGTCGCGCGCCGCGAAGTACCCGATGATCGCGTTCTCCTGCTGGGCCGTGAAGCCGAAAGTGGGCATGCGCACCGTCAGCCAGGGCCGCATCTCCACCTGGCTGGGGTCGTGGAGGTAGCTGAAGAGCCAGTCCGCCTGCACCCGCGCCCCTTCGGCGGCCAGGTTCGGCGGCAGCATGGCGATGTCCTTGATCATGCTCTGGATCGCGTGCCCCTGCCCTTCGATCAGGTGGCAGCCCTGGCAGTTGAAGCGGGTGATCAGCTTGCGGCCCTCGGCCATGGCGGCCAAGCGGCCGTTGCTGCCCGCTCCCGCCTTGCGGGTGGCGATCGCGGTCTCGCGGGTGAAGCCGAGGACGTTCGCGGTCACCGCCTTGGCCTCGCGCTCGGACACGCCGAAGTCCGGCATCTTGAGCAGCTCGTTGTACTCCTTGGCCGGCTCCTTGCCCTTGTCCCAGACGCGCGGGCGCATCACCTTCATCTTGATCCAGGCGTGGCGCGAGTGCCCGACGTCGTGCACGTGGCCGAAGTCGAACTGGTGCAGCGGCTTCGAGCCCTCCTGCGTCAGCTCGGTGCCGATCGGCTTGAGGTTCTCGAACCCCTGGATGTCGTGGCAGCCGTAGCAGCCGTACTTGGCGATCGTCTGCTCGCCCAGGTAGACGTTGCGCTGCGGCTCGGACATCCCCTTCAGCATCGCCGCGGCGCGGTCGGCCGTATAGAGGTTCTGCAGGTACTCCCGCGCCAGCTCGTCGCGCACCTGGGTGTCGACCGCCGGCACCCGGACGTTCTCGAACTTCGGATCGCGGCTCGACAGCAGGTAGGCCACGACGTCCGCCGCCTCCTGATCGGTGAGACGGAGGTCCGGCATGTTGGTGTCCGGGAAGTACTGCTTCGGGTTCCTCACCCAGGCGTAGAGCCAGCCGCTGCTCACCTTGCTGCCGGTGCGGATCAGGTTGGGGCCGTGCAGCCGGTTGACCACCGGGAAGTAGTCGTCGCGCTTCGCCTTGGCGTCGATGATGTGGCAGCCGGCGCAGCCGACCGTCTCGAAGATCTGCCTGCCGCGCGCGGGATCGCCCGCCGGGGCCGGCGGATACGCGGGCCGCTCCGACTTGGCCCACAGGTACGAGACGATGGCCGCGATCTCGGCCTGCTGCCGCTTCTTGTTGACCGGGAGCTGCGTGTTCTCCTGGTAGAAGAAGTGGGGCATCCAGGTGGTCGGATGGAACTCGCGCGGCGCCTCGATCCACTTGTAGGCCCAGCCCGGATTCGTCTTGCCGGCGATCCGGTTGAGCGCCGGCCCCGCCTTGCGCAGGTTCTGGTAGGCCGGATAGTTGATCGTGTGGCAGCCGTTGCACCCCATGTGGTAGATCAGCTCGCGGCCGACGTCCTGCACCTCGGCTTGCGGGGTCCAGGCGCCGCCGGCGTGGCAGGAGGCGCAGCCGGCCTCGGACATGCCGGCCGGCAGGATCGGGTACTCCAGGTACGGCTGCGGCTTCCAGTTGTACTTCCGGATCCACTCCTTCTCCTGCTCCTCCGACTGCGGGCTGTGGCCGGCGCGCGCGAAGTCGGTGGCGCGGTCGAGGCCGCCGTGGCAGACGGTGCAGCCGAACTGGGTGTAGGGATGGGGCGAGCCGTCGCTCACGAACAGGTCGAGGTTCGGATGGCTGCGGTACGGCTCCTTCCACTCCTCGCCCTCGAAGCCCGGCCGGTTGGAGGCCGCATGGCAGGTCATGCAGCGGTCGACCCGGTTGATGTCCGTGAAGTTGATGTTGTGGTAGAGGCCGGGCAGGATCACCTGCTCGACCTTGAGGGTCGGCAGGACGAAGTCCATCAGCGGCGCGTTGAGGAGGAAGTAGTCGATGTCCTTGTCGAGGTTGGCGATGCGCGTCTCCAGGCTCTCGACGCCGCTGCGCAGCGCCGCGAGCTTCTCCTCAGCCTGGGTCAGCGCCGACCGCCGCTCGGCGAGTCGGGCCTGCTTGGCGGCGCGCTCCTCGGTGAGGCGGTCGAGCTCGACCTTGGCGTCCTGCAGGGCCTGGCGGGCCTCGTCGCGCGCCTTCCCGCGTTCGGCGGCCGCCTCCTTGTCGCCGTGCTGCAACGCCTCGTCGTAGAGGAAGCGGCGCTCGTCGAGCACCGCCTTGGCGCCGCGCCAGTCCGCGTCGGCCGAGTAAATCCTGGCGCCGAGCTCCCTGATCTCGTCCTCCAGCTTGCGGATCTCGTCGCGCTGCCCGGCGAGCGACTTCTCCGCCTGCTCGGCCTCCTGGCGGAGCTGGGCGAGGTCGTTGTCGCTGATCTTCTGGCGTTCGGCCTCCGCCTCGGCGACCAGCTTCTGCCGCTCGAGGCTGCGGAACTCCGACTGGAAGCGCTTCCAGGGCTGCGCGTAGTCGGCGATGACCATCCACAGAGTGGTCGCCAGCAGCGCCAGGGCGCTCAGCGCGAACACCATGTTCATCCGACCGAAGTTGTAATGCCGGTCCGGTCTCTTCTCGGGCGGTGTGATCGGTGGGGCCAACTCGACCTCCCTAGATATTGAAGAAGTACTCTTGCACGTGGACGAAGTACTTCAGGTTGAACAGCCAGCGGCAGTACATCTTGATCGGCAGCAGCATCATGAAGAGGAAGAGCGTGATGCCGGTGTAGTACCGCGCCGGGCCCATCTTTTCGTAGTAGGGGCGGAACCACTTCGTCCGGCGCAGCAGCACCGGCAGTCCGAAGAAGTAGAAGCCCATCAGCAGGATGCCGGGCAGCTCGCGGATGAGCCAGTTGCCGGGCAGCCCCATGCCGAGCATCTTGATCCAGAAATACTCCGACAGGTCGACGTTGACCAGCGCCTCGACCTTGTTGGGGTCCCAGAACTCGTACGGGCCGAAGAAGTTCCAGTTCGGGCCGCGCAGGAAGGTGCCGATGACGATCATCTGGCTCCACAGGATCAGGAAGCCGAACAGGAAGAGGGCGATCTCGACCCGTCGCTCGCGGAACGTGTAGTAGCCGTTCCCCTTGGGGTTCGTGTCGATGTACGGGATCGCCATCAGCCCGACGATGATCAGGCCGGGGAGCAGCACGCCGGCCAGCCAGGGATCGAAATAGACCAGCATCTCCTGGAGGCCGAGGAAGTACCACGGCGCCTTCGACGGGTTCGGCGCCAGCGCCGGGTTGGCCGGCTCCTCCAGCGGCGCCTTGAGGACGATCGACCAGACGACCATGCCCACGGTGAGGACGACCATGCAGATGAACTCGGAGAAGACGAGGTCCGGCCAGGTGAAGATGCGGTCCTCGACCTCCGTGGCCTCGAACGTGGGCGCGCCGTTGGCGAGCTGCGCGTCGTTGCGCAGGGCCTTGTGCATAGCGAGCCAGACGAAGAAGCCGACCAGGAACACCATCATGACGATCGGCACGTTGTCCGGCTTGGCGACGATCAGGAAGAAGTTGCGGTCGAACAGCGAAAGCAGGAAATAGACCGTCCCGACCACGAGCAGGATCATCCCGCCGCGCTTCGTCCACAGGCTCCGCGAGCGGAGCATGACGAGGAAGACGATCACCGACAGGGTGAACGACCAGTACGGATAGGCCAGGACGTTGATGGCGTGCTTGATGAATTCCATCGGTTCTCCCGCCGTGAAAGGTCCCGCCTACACCGCCGGGCCCGAAATGCCGCCGTCCTTGCGTACCCGCCAGAAGTGCACGGCCATGAGGAAGGCCGCCACCAGCGGGATGCCGACGCAGTGGAGCACGTAGAAGCGGATCAGCGTGGCGTTGCCGATCGTGCGCCCGCCGATCAAAGCGAAACGCGCGTCGCTGCCGACGTGGATCAATCGTTGCCCGCCCAATTCCAGCAGCGCGGCGCCGGGGCCTTCATTGCCGAGCACCGGTGTGGCGCGCGCCATGTTCGAGCCGACCGTGATGGCCCAGATGGCGAGCTGGTCCCACGGCAGCAGATAGCCGGTGAACGACAGCAGCAGCGTCAGCACGAGCAGGATGACGCCGACGTTCCAGTTGAACTCGCGGGGCGGCTTGTACGAGCCGGTCATGAAGACGCGGAACATGTGGAGCCAGACCGCGATGACCATGGCGTGCGCGCCCCAGCGGTGCAGCTCGCGCATGATGCCGAAGGCCGCGGCCTCGCGCAGGTCCACGATGTCCACGAAGGCGTACTCGACGCTGGGCCGGTAATAGAACATCAGCAGCAGGCCGGTGATGGTCTCCACCAGGAAGAGAAAGAAGGCGGTGCCGCCCATGCACCAGGTGTAGCTCATCCGGATGCCGGACTTCTTCACCTTGATCGGGTGCAGGTGGAGCACCACGTTGCCCAGCATGGCCAGGGCCCGCTTGCGGTTGTCCGTCGGGATGCCCACCCGGAAGATGGACTTCCAGATCTGCGTCTTGGTGATCGATTTCATGGCACCTCGTCCCGTTCAGGCCGGAATATAGGAGTTGGGGTCATCCCACTGACCCAGCTCGTACTGGTACTTCTGCGACTTCTCGACCACGATCTGGCCGTCGTCGGGGCTGAGGGCCACCCGGGCTCTCTCCAGAGGACGAGGCGTCGGGCCCTCGAAGTTGATGCCGTTCTTGTAATAGCCGCTGCCGTGGCAGGGACACTTGAACTTGTTCTGCGTCTCCAGCCACGCCGGCGGGCAGCCGAGGTGGGTGCACACCGCGACCAGGGCGTAGATGCGCCCGCCGTCGTTGACTACCCAGACGCCGTACTTGTCCACGAAGCGGGTGTCCACCACGCCCGGCTGGAAGTCCTCGGGACGCCCGACCTTGAAGTTGGTCGGCGGCTCGAACAGGACGTTGGGAAACATGAACCGTCCCATCGCCGTGACGCAGCCGCCGATCGCCGCCGTGAAGCCGACCCAGGCGACCGCGGCCCACGAAAAGAACCCGCGCCGCGTCATGTCCACGTCCGCCGGCTTGGCCGCGGGCCGCGCGGCCGCCGGTCTCGCGGCGGGCGCGGCCGGTTTCTCTCCGACGGGAGGCGCCGGCTCCGTGCCGCTGGCCGCCGGAGTCGCGGTCGCCTTGGCGGCGGACGCGGCGGCGGCATGGGCGGGCGCGGGAGCGGGCTTCGCGCCGGCCGCGACCCCGGGAGCGGCAGGAGCCGCGGGAGCCGCCTTCTCGGCGACAGGTTGAGAAACGTGAGGAGCGTTGGTCCCGCCGGCGACGGCGGGGGCGGCCTCGACCGGGGCGGTGGAGGGAGCGGTCTTGAACGTATCCGAAGTCGCCGCGGCCGCGCGCTCGGGAACCGGCGCGGTATCCGTCTTGGGCGCTCCCGTTTCGGCCCTGGCCCCCTCGGTCACTTGGACCGGCCGCTCCGGCGGTTGGGCCGCAGAATCCACCGGCCCCGCTTGATCTGGAGCGGGGCGGTCCTTGGTTTCGTCAGCCATGTTGCCCCTTTCGAACTGCTTTGATCCAGGCTACCTGTTACTGAGGTGATGACACGCCTTTTCGGGTGCCTCTTTCTAGCGAAACGGGAGGGGGGGTGTCAAGTCTGGCCCCGCCCAACGGGGTAGCCCACTTCCCACCCTCCCGGACCCTCACCCCCTGACCCCCTCTCCCACACGCACTCACACCCGCCCGGGAGAGGGGGAAGAAGCAAGCAACCTATGCCTGTCTTCCCCCTCTCCCGGGGGCAGGGAGTGCGGATGGGAGAGGGGGACCGAGGGGGTGAGGGTCCGGGCGGGGGAAAGACTCGGAGGCCGCTCACCGCCCAAGGTTCTTCCCCCCCAACGCCTTCCGCGTCTCCATCGCCGCCTGCCGCACCTTGAGGCTGGGGTCCTGCTCGGCCAGCCGGTCGATCATCGCCCGCTGCTCGGCCCCTCCCACGGCGGCGAGGGCGCGCAGGGCGCTGACCATGGCCTCCTCCTGCTGCTCGCGCGTGATGCCTGGGACCTGGGCGAGCAGCGAGCGGTCGAGCATGCTCTCCAGAATGGGCACGCCGGCGTCGCTGCCCAAGTGGGCGAGAGAGAGCGCGGCGTTCCAACGCACATCCGGCACCGAATCCTCGAGCCGCTCCGTCAAGGCCGGGATCGCGCCGCGGTCGCCGGCCTCGCCGAGAGCGAAAGCCGCGGTCTTGCGGATCCCGGGGTCCGGATCGGACAGCGCCTTCTCGAGCGCCACGCGGGCCGACGGATCGCCCAGCGTGCCGAGAGCCCAGAGCGCATAGATGCGGGTCTTGTCGTCGGGATCGTCGAGGGCCTTGACGAGCAGAGGGACCGCCTCGGGGTCGTGCGTGCGGCCGAGCACCAGCGCGAGATACTGGCGCATCTCCGGCTCCTCGGCCTCCGCGAACAGCTCGCGCACCCGGGCCCGAGCCCCCGGCTCCTCGTCGAGCGCCCTGGGGTCCGACACCAGGATCTTGGACAGCTCATAAGCCGCCTGCACCCGCCGCGGCTTCCAGGAAGACTGCAGGTCGTTCAGATAGTCCGACGTCGTCTGCCGGTCATACGCGATCCACCCGAAGCCGATGAAAATGGCCACACAGAGGACGACCACCAGCAGAGGGACGACGAACAGACCGAGGAACGAGCGCAGCGCACTGCTGCCCTCCTCCTCAAGGTTCTCGTCAAGCTCCGGAGCTTCGGGCGGGACTTCCGGATCGGCCATGGCGCGCGAAGCATAGCCGGAAGGGAGGGCGGGCGCCAGCGGGCCCCCTCCCCAACCCTCCCCCGCGAAGCAGGAGAGGGCGCCCCCACCCACCGGAGCTTGCTTTCTCCCCTCTCCCGCTCCGCGGGGGAGGGGCCAGGGGAGGGGGCTCACTCACTCGTCCTTCAGAGAGCTCTCCTCCAGCTCCCCCTTCTCCAGATAGATCACCGAGCCGACCTTCAGATCGACCGGCTTGACCAGGAACGGCTGCTCCGAGCCCCGGCCGGCGATCATCAACCCGGAGATCGACTCTCCGGCCTTCAGGGCATCGCCGTCGCCGCGCTTCGGCAGGACGAGCTGGGCGCCTTCCGGGATCTCGCCGAGAGACGTCGACGGCGTCACCGACACGACCTGGTCGTAGTCCGGCGCCTGGCTGATCCAGTGGGCCAGGAACAGCTCATTCCCCTTGCCGAACAGGAGATAGGTCAGCGGCTCGGGACGCTCGTGGGCGTTGCGGAAGGGGTGCCAGTGGACCTGCCGCCGGATCGTCACCTTGACGTCCTCCAGGATGCGCTCGTGTCCCTCCCGCTCGAAATGGCCCCGGAAGACGTCGGCCCGGAAGGAGGTGCGCCCCTGGGCCAGCTCGGGCAGGCGGAAGAGCTCCGTCGGATTCAGAGTGAAGATCAGCTTGGCGTTCTCAGGTCGGGCGCGCTCCTTCCGGTAGATCGCGTCCGCCTCCTCTCCGAAGCTGACCTCCCAGATCCCCTGATAGCGGTGCTCGGCCATGAACATCGGCAGGTGCGAGGCGTAGATCGTTCCCGCGCCCACGACCAGCATGCCATGCCTCCCCGGACCCTCGGTTCCAGGCTGCTGCGCGTCCGCCCGGCCGAAGGCCGCCAGCGACAGGACCACGATGAGGATGAGAACGAGGAGATTGCCGCGGTGTGTTTTCTTCAGGATGTTCATAGGTCTCCTCCTCGGACGTTTACCTGGATAGGCGTCGGGCGGTGCCGGTTCGTTACTCGCCTCGTCTACGCGGTGAGCACCAACGCCCGGTGAAACAGGAGTAGGCGACACCCGCAGATCGCTGGACGGCAGCAGTTGCTTCGCCCTCTTACCCGACTTTCCTGGCTTTGCTTACGAAGGAGGTTGCTGCCCGCTCCGGCGGCCAAATCACCTTATACCCGCGCGGCCCGGGCTCAATGTACTGCATGATGGGTATGATCCGGTATCCTGGGCCATACTTGGCGTGATGATCTGCGTTAAACGACCACCGTGCTACAACTCCCAGATAGTCGGTCGCCTCGAGAGCTGAGACCAGCTTATCTGCTTCTTTCCCTTCCGCACGCTTCAGAGCTTCGGCGAGAATGTAGACTGCATCGTACGAGTAGGCACTAGTGTAGGCAGGATCGCCGTAACGGGAGAAATACTTCTCCCACCAGCTAGCCGATCGCTCAGTCAACGGATTCTCGGGGGATGGCAGGGTTGCCACGCTGGACACATACAGGCCCTCGTTGCCGATGATATCGTAGTACCTCTTGGTACCGGCGCCGGTCGGAATAGCGCCAATCGGCGGCCCATCGACTGCGGCCCACCTCTTCAAGTAGGTCGTGGCGTCAACTTGAGAGCTGGCGTCGAGGATGTACTCGGCCTTTGAATCCATCACCTGCTGGAGCAGCACGCTGAAGTCTTTAGTCTGGTTGCTGAATGTGCCTGAGAATACGACCTTGGTATTCGGGTTCTCGTTCAGCTTCTTGGTCCAGATGTCCCGGATGTATTTAGTCCAGATGTCGTCTTCCACGAGAATAGCGAAGTTCTTAAGCCCATTCTTTTCCGCGAGGCAGCGAATCGCAAAATCCGCCGTCACATCTCCCAGCTCGCTCGACTTGTGCATCACCCGAAAAAACCGTTTATAGCGCCCGGGATTCTCCGCGACCATCTCCGTCAAGCGATCGGATCCCGTGCCGGTTGTGATCATCGGGACTTTATAGCGCGCAAGTTGTTCCATGATCGGAAAGATCCCGTCGCCGGCGACCCCCAGGACAGCGACGACTCCATCGCGTCCCGCGAGGCGCTGATACCCGCGCAGCGTCTTTTCCGCAGAATACTCGTCGTTGATCTCGATCACCTGTAAAGGACGGCCCTCGACGCCGCCCGCGGCGTTGATCTCCTCGACGGCCATCGCGATGCCGTTGCGAATCCCTTCTCCGGGCTGGGTATTGAACGGAGCCAGGACACCGATCCGGATCGTCTCGGAAGCGGGCACGTTGCGGTCGCCGCACCCAAGACTGAACAGTAAGGCCAGTAAGAAAGCGCTCGCGGCGACTGACGCGAGCGGTGCCGGTGTTGTTCGCATGTTGCTTCTCATGAGGCTATCCTCCCCCCTATTTGGGGAATCATTGAGGTCACTTGAGATCAAAATACCTGGACGCGATTTCCTCGAACGATCGGTCCGCCTCCGCGCTGTCCCCGATCAGCCGGCCATTCGCCAGAATCAACAGCCGCGCCACCCTGCCATAAAGCCAGTCGACGGCTTGGTCTACAATGAGCACCGTGACACCCGTTCGCACTAGGTCGCCGATCACGGTGAGGACGCTTTCGATGGCGGCGGGCGAAAGGCCCCGCGACGGCTCATCGAGAAGAAGTATCCGCGGCCTCACCATCAGCGCGCGGGCAATTGCGAGCTGCTGGCTTTCCCCGCCGCTCAACTGCCCTGCTTTGATGCCTCGGCGAGCTGATAGCGCCGGGAAACGTTCAAGCTGTTCCTGGACCCTCTCGCGGAGAGATCTTTTCCTCATCGAATATCCACCCACGAGGAGGTTTTCCAAAACGGTCATCCGATAGAAAATACCCCGGTGGGAAGGGCAGAGCGCGATCCCGGCTTTGAGGGCACGCCGGGGGCTCGCCAGCTTGACCAGATGGCCATCCAGGTAAACTTCGCCGGACGAGGGGATTAGTCCCGCCAGCGCCTCCACCAGCGTCGTCTTACCCGCCCCGTTCGTGCCAACGAGGCCCGCGGTGGTGCCGGCTGCCAGGGACACTGAGAGATCGTCGATCACCGTCAGATCCCTCCTCTTCACCCGCAGGTGGCGCAGGTCGAGACCCGGAGCAATGGCGGGATCGATCGTGCTCATGGTCAAGCCGGTTCTTGACTGGAACCGCTGGCCCGCAGGTAGGCTCGCTGTACTCGGTCGTCCTGCAGCACCTCTGCGAGCGGGCCCTTGGCGAGAGGCTTTCCTTCGACGAGCACGAGGACGGTCTCCACCACGTTTCCCAGCAGAGCGAGACGGTGCTCCACAATGAGGATCGCCGTCCCCGCGACC
The DNA here is from genome assembly GCA_036380715.1 of Thermoanaerobaculia bacterium. Lineage (GTDB taxonomy): Bacteria > Acidobacteriota > Thermoanaerobaculia > Multivoradales > UBA5704 > UBA5704. The sequence continues at coordinate 15,374 of DASVEF010000289.1, forward strand.
CTCAGGCCCTCGATAATGCGCGTCAAGTTGGTTTCGTCCTCCCGTTCGAGACCGGCGAACGGCTCGTCGAGGAGGAGGACGCGTGGCGCGGTGCCCAGGGCGCGGGCCACGTCGAGCATCCGCCGCTTGCCAATAGGGAGCGTCTCGGCCGCCGCCTGCGCCACGGGCTCAAGGCCCACGGAATCCAGCAGTTCTCTTGCCTGGAGCTTCGAGCGCCGCCGGCCGCCGGCTTCGAGAGCGAGCTGAACGTGCTCCCGCACACTCAGCCCCGGGATCATCGGCGACTCCTGGAAGGTGCGGGCCAGGCCCAGCCGGGTCCGCTGGTCCGCGGAGAGGCGGGTCACATCCTGACCCAAGAGCTGGACCGAGCCGCTCGCTGGTTCCCGGAAGCCGCTCAGCAGATCGATGGCCGTGCTCTTGCCGGCGCCGTTCGGGCCGATCAGACCGGTGACAGTTCCCGGGCTCAGGCGGAGATCGAATCCTTGCAAGATCAGCAGCTTCCCGGCGAGCCAGGACAAACCGGTGGCCGCCAGGCTCACGGCCGAGTTCGCAGGCGCTGTCCCTTCAATCGTTAAGCTGACGGCTTCCAACGATGTCTCCACCGCAAAAAGACCCCGCTGACTCCCTCGGGCATCGCCCAGATCGCCAGAAAGAGCAGGCCGAACGCCGCCACCGGCTCAGCGCTCCCCAGCGAGACCAGGGCCTCGCGAACGACGACGAGGTAGATCACGGCCGCGAGCCAGGCGCCGATCAGGCTGCCGAAGCCACCCAGCATGGCGAGCAGGAAGATGAGCCCCGACATCGTGTCGCTGGCGAGCTCAGGATTGGCGACCATGTTCTGCATGGCGAGAGCACTCCCGGCGAGGCCCGCGATCAACCCCGAGAGCGTGGCGCCCAGCGTCCTCACGAGAGAGACGCGCACGCCGCAGGCCAGCCCCAAAGGGTAGAAAGTGCCAGCCTCCTATTGAAGCTCATCCTGCAATAGCCCCTTGAGGGCCTTGCCTCGCTCCAGTTGAGCTCACGGGCTCGGGCAGCAACGGGGCGGAACCCGATCTCGGAAGGGTTGCCTTCAGGATCAGTAAGGGAACTTGGAGGATTACAGTACCGGGAAGGTAGAGCGGAAGGCACACTCCCTCTTACTCTCTGAGAGAGAAAAACTTAGACGAGAACGATTAGGGCGATAGGCGGCGGGGAACTAGCGATTATCCACCGACCCAAGGCAAGGCAGGTGGGAAGCTGCCGGGCGGGAAGTCCGCGGACAGGTCGCCGGCTCGCAGCTTCTCGGCCGCGTCGCGGAAGGCGGCCACGAAGGCGGCGTACATCTGGTAGAGCTCGTCTCGCACTCGGCGGGTGGCGGCGTGGAAGAGCGGTGCTGGCGACTTCTTTACCCGGTTGGGACGATCATGCGGGTGCTTGGCGCAGACGGCTACCGGACCTGGAGGAGTGACGCCGGTCCTCTCCCGCTCGGAGGCGGCCTCCTCTTCGATCCCGCGCACCAGGCCGGCTACCCGCTCCCGGTGGGTCTCCGGCGAGAGGTGCTTCCAACAGGGAAGAGGCTCGAGGATGACCTCTTCCCGCGTCGCGTACTTGAAGCGGTCGAAGTCTTCCCCGCACAGGCGGGCGGCATACTCCTTTGTCCGGTCGAACCAGTAGCCGACCAGGGGCTCGCCATCGAGGAGAGCCCGGACGCAGTGAATACCGGGCCACTGGCGGAGACACTCGACCAGGCCTTCCTTGCAGCCGTGCGCGAGCACGTAGGTGAGGCGCTCGACCTGGGCCGCCTCCTCGTTGCTGATCACGATCGCCTGATAGCGCCGGGACCAGACTCTGGCTCCCCAGCCGGTCAGGCGGGAGATCTCGCGGGCCGCGTTACCATTGAAGTAGCCCATAAAGTCGGCATCCTGACTTGCCCTTTTGCCACCTGCGCCTCACCGCCCCAATGCCGCCTCCCCAAGGATATCCGCAGGAACCGAGAACCCTCGGCGACCACTTGCGGAAGGCCCGCCTGGACCGGGGCGTCTTTCAGGAGCACGTCGCCCGCGAGCTTGGCGTGTCGGTCTCGACCGTCTTGAACTGGGAGACAAACCACACTCAGGTGGCGACCCGCTTCCTGCCCAAGGTGGTGGCCTTCCTCGGCTACGATCCGCGGCAGGAAGTCGGGCAGCTTGGCGAGCGGATTCGGGCGCTCCGGGAGCGGCAGGGCCTCTCACAGGAAGCCCTCGCCGGGAAACTCGGACTCAACCGTTCGACCGTGACTGCCTGGGAGCGTGGCCAGGTGCTGAAGCCCTTCCCCGATATACAGCGACGGTTCGAGGAGTTCCTCGCGGGCGGGTGAGGCGCCAGGCTGCGTTGGGGTTCTTGAGGTGACGAGCGAACATTCGACATAGATTTCCAAGGAGCGGTCGGGGCAGAAAGCCCGCCGCTCCTTTTTCTTTGGGCGCGGTCGGGAAAAGAGGGACGGGCTCCCGAGGGGGAGCCGTCCCAAGAGTCGCATCGCTACATCCATCGGAAAGCCGCCCCGGCCGCGCGGGCGAAGCTCCCTACCTCACCGCACGGCCTCGCGGGGGCGCATGCCGACCGCGATGTCCAGGCGGATTCTCTCCTCCTCCAGGATGCGCTCGGGGTTCGCCAAGGCGTCCTCCAGGGCGGCGGCGATCCGCTCCAAGTCCTCGTAGAGACGGCTCGTGTAGGTGGCGAGCGCGTTCGTCTCCGGGGTCGGTTGTGTACCCTCTCCGATCCAGAGGAGGACGTCCCGCAGGTGCCGGATGTCCTTGACCGCCGCCCCGAGGAGGGCGCGGAGATCCCCCTCCTCGTGCCGCGGCCACCAGCGAGGAGCGGCGTTGTAATAAAGCTCAAGGAGCAGGGCGACGAGGCGGCGGAGGGCGGAAGCATCGCCCCGCCGGGTGAAGCGGACGAGGAATGTCTCGCGGAATCCCTCCTTCCAGCGGCGGGAGGTCAGGCGGAATCCCCGCTTCCTCATGCCCCACCTCCCGCGAGCTCGGCCTCGATCCGGTCCCCGAGTTCGCGAGCATGGAGGCTCCAGCCTTCCGAGAGCCCGGACAGGCGCGCATCCTCGGGGGCGAGGGACGCGTCTTTGTGCTCCGCCCCGATCGCGCCGAGGAAGCCTTCCAGGTGGCGCAGGTCGGCAAGGGCTGCGCGGGTTTCGGTCCGGGTGGCGCTCTCGGGCGGATCGGGCATGGTGCCGGCCGTCTCCAGGATGAATTCGTAGAGGAGCCGTCCGAGGTGGCGGAGGGTAGTGTTGTCCTCCGGCCGGGTGAAGTGGGCGAGGAAGGATTCCCGGAAGCCTTGGAAGTCCTCCCAGGCGGCGGGGTCGATGGTGGGTGGAGTGACTGAACGAAGTGTAGACTTCTCCTGGTCCGTCATGGAGCTAGCTCTCCTGTCGGGCTAGGCTCCGGCGGGTGTCACGAGCATCCGTCGGGGCCGCTTCCTTTGTCCTTGAGGAGGTGCGCCCTCCTCCCTTGTCTTTTGAGCCTTGTATTGGTGCGGCGTCTCCTTTCTAGATAACGGCATCGTGCATGCACGGTGACTGTATACTGCCACCACGCGATTTGTCTACCCTTTTCACATGCCAAAAGCGAGCAAGACGCCCCGCCCGAGGCAAAAGCACACCACGAAGGGCGGGCTCACCCGGGAGACCGCCTACCTCTATGAAGACGAGGAGAAAGCCCTCGAAGCGCGCGCCGCGAAGGAGCGCTGTTCCAAGTCGGAGATCATGCGCCGGGCGCTCCGGGCCTACCTCGGAATCGAAGACTAGGCGGACGCCCTCCTCCGGCAGAGAGCCGAAGCGACGACCGCCCTGTCGAGGAAGCTCCGCCCATCCCTGCCCACCCCTCTCCCTACCTGGAAAGAGCTGAGCAGGTCCGTCGTGGCCACTGAGGGCGGTCGGCCCCGCTCGGGGTCCCCCTCGCGAACAGGAACGCCCGAGCTGCCCGCCTGAAGTGCTCGCCCGGGAGGGCTGAACTTCGTAGTCCGTCGAAGATCAAGCAAGAAAAAAGCCCCGGGCGGTTTTGCCGTGGGGCTATGGGAATCAGCGCTCCTCCGGAAGGAGGGTACGGGTAGGAGGCGGATCTCCGGGCCGGGTGAGGATGAGGCGCCCGTCCTCGACCTCGATCCGCAGGGCATCGCCTTTACGGAAACCGGCGAGCATGAGCCACCGGCCGCGGAGGCGGATCATCGGGACGCTCACCCTGGTGTCGAAATATGAGGTGACCGTGGCTTTCCGGTGCATGGGATCTCCTTCTCTCGCGCTCGGGATCAGTCCTTCCACCGCGCTTTGAACGAGGGGCTCGTCGGCACCGCCGGAATCCAGGAGACCGAGGCATGCCGCGCGAGGCGGGCGATGGTGCGGTCCTCGAATCCCTCGCCGACGAGGAGAAATCCCTCGCAGAGCGAAAGGGCTCCCGTGATCGCCTCTTCCTGCTCCGGGGAGAGCGAGCCGTCGAAGAGGCCAAGCGCGGAGGTGAATCCGGCCTCGTAAAGCCGCAAGACACCCTCGATCTCGGGAGCAAGGTAGAGGGGGTCATCCTCCTCCCCGGGGACCTCCTCGAGGCGGTGGAGGTTCATCACTTCGAGGGGCGGGTGGAACTTCGGCGGGAAGAGATAGCGGGGAGAGGCGCCCTCCTCGATCGCGAGGCCGGCATAGGCGAGGAGATCTCCGGTCGGGCTATGGATCGGGATCGCCATCCTGCCCTTCAGGAGCCCTTTCCCGCAGTACCCCGCGCCGAAGCGCTCGATGGTCTCTGCCCGGAGCCCCAGGGGCGCGAGGCTCTCATGGTGAGGGTCGAGGGTCTTCAGGGTGAAGGTGAGGGGCGGGTTCTCGGTGGGAAGATCCTTCGGAGCCGGCGGCTCTTCGACTGAAGCGGCTGGCGGCAGCTCGGCCGGAGCGACAGGCGCCTCCGCTTCGGCCCGCGGCTTCTCCTCCACGAGCCCGAGCTCGAACCAGGAATCGAGCCTCAGGGCCGCAGTACGTATGCTCACGCCCTCCTTCTTCGCGACGAAGTCCAGGATGTTTCCGCCAGCCTTGCAGCCGAAGCAATACCAGGCGTTCTTCACGAGATTCACCTGGAACTGGCGCCCGGACGCGCCTTTGCAGAAGGGGCACGTTCCCACGAGGTTCCTTCCCTTGCGGGCGAGGTTCTCCAGGAGTTCGTAGCGCTCCAGAATCGCTTCCAGGGACACCGCGCGCTTCACCTCCGCAAACGACACGAAGCCCTTTGACATCGCATCCTCCTTTTCCAGTTGTGAGGTTCTGGAGGTCAGGGTAGCGGCGGGATTGGAAACGCAAAAGACGGCTCCGGGAGCCGTCTTGCGCGACTCTGACTCTTGCGGCGCGACCGCTATTTCATCGCGTAGGTCACGGCCAGGGCCAGGGCGTCGAAGGTCGCCATGCGCTCATCCTCGCTCTGCCAGGGCTTGCGCCGCCGCGGCACTTTCACGGCGAGATCCGGGAAGGTCTCGGCGAGATGCTGCGTGATCGAAAACTTCGTGGCGCGCTTGTCCGGGGAGGAGAAGCACTCGATAACCGCGAGCCGCGGGATCATGTGTACCGCCATGCCGCGCTCGCGGACAGTGTCTCGGAGCTTCTCCAAGAGCTTCTGCACTCTCGGCCGGCGGCGGGAGCCGGGCGCCGTCGAGTCTTCAAGGATCACGATATCCGGCCGGAACTGATCGAGGAGTTCCTCGAATCGGGCGACGGCGCCGGATTCCTTCTCGCCGGAGACATGGGCGAGGCCCCAATCGACGAGACGAAACGGAGTTTCGAGGATGGCGTAGCCGAAGCCCTTGGTCGTGGGGTCCACGGCGAAGATACGGGTCGGGTAGTCGGGGGTTTGTGACATAGGAAAATGTTTTGTGTGGTTTTTGATGAGCTGCGGCCTGCAAAAGAAGCGGAGCGGGACCCGCTCGGATGTCGGGGAGGAATATTGAAAAGCTGGACCGCGCGCAGATCTTTCTCATGGCGGCTCTCACGCTATCGCGAGCGCCACAAGAAAAAAGACGGCAAATGTTTCCGCCTTGGATAAGAAATCGATTTTACGCCTAGTGCGCGAAGGGTTTTACTCTGAGAAAAAAACGAAGCACGCGACGGCTGGCGCCTTTTGCGCGCCACCTGGGGGAAGTACGCTCCTTTCCATGTCGAATGCCACGCCTGATCTCGCGGGCTTGAAGAAACTCTTTCCCGGCCTCACCGAGGCCGAATACGCTTCGCTTGACGCCTGGTACTCGGGCTACGCCGCGCTTATCCTGCGCATGTACGAGCGAATCACGAATGATCCGGCGGCCTATGACCGCTTCCTTGCTTTGACGAGTCGGCCTTCCCGTCCTAGGATGACGGTAAAGGTCGATTCCCCAAAGCAAACCGACAAGTTATGAACCAAACGTATTACGGCTACATCCGGGTCTCGACGGCCCGGCAGGGCGTGCGCGGCGTCTCCCTTCAGGAGCAGCGCGCTGCGATTGAGCGCTTCGCCCTACAGCGCGGCATCGTGATCTCGCGCTGGTTTGAGGAACGGGAGACGGCGGCCAAAATCGGCCGGCCGGTCTGGAACGAAATGCTCCGGCTCTTGAGAAAGAAGAGCGCCGCAGGCGTCGTGATCCACAAGATCGACCGGGGCGTCCGAAACGGCCGCGATTGGGTTGACCTCACGGAACTCGTGGACCGGGGCCTCATAGAGCTCTACTTCGCGAATGAGCAGCTCGACCTCACGAACCGCGGCGGCCGGCTCTCCGCCGATCTGCAAGCGGTCGTCGCCGCTGATTACATCAGGAATCTCCGGGAGGAGGCCCTGAAGGGCATCAACGGGCGGCTGAAGCAGGGCATCCTGCCCTTGCCCGCGCCGGTCGGATATCTCGATTGCGGGGCCGGGAAGCCGAAGGCCATCGATCCGGTGAAGGGTCCCTTGGTGCGCCGGGCCTTCGAGCTGTATGCGACCGGCCGGTACAACCTGCATACGCTCCAAGCGGAGCTGCGGAGGATGGGCCTCACGAACCGCCGGGGCGGGAAGGTTTCGATAAACGGCCTCTCGACCATGCTCCGCAATCCCTTCTACATCGGGCTCATCCGGGTGAAGCGCCGCAAAGAGACCTATGAGGGCGCCCATGAACCTCTCATCAAAAAGTCGCTCTTCGACCAGGTGCAAAGGGTATTGGACGGCAAGCTCTCGGCGCGATCCGAGAAACACGACTTCCTCTTCCGGCGCACGGTGCGCTGCAAGTCCTGCGGCTATTCGCTCATCGGCGAGACGCAAAAGGGCCACACCTACTACCGCTGTCACACGCCGACCTGTGAGGTAACAAGCGTACGGGAGGACACTGCCGAAGGGCGGGTCAGTCCTCTCTTCCTCGCCTGCCAGCTCGACCCCGAGGAGCGGACCTACCTCCGCGGGAAAATCGAGGCCATGAAGACAAACTGGCAGGATGAGGCGGTTGCGCGCCGCAAGGCGCTTGAACTGAAGATGAGCCAACTCGCCGGAAGGCGGGCGCGCCTCACCGATGCGCTCGTAGACGGCCTTATCGATCGCGATCTCTTCGAGGAGCGCCAAGCGGCTCTCCTTGCAGAGAAACGGGCGCTTGAAGAGCAACTCGCCAATCTTGATGCTCCCGGCATGACAGGCCCGCAGAAGCTCGCCGATTTCCTCGAACGCCTGGATTCCGCGTATTCACTATATGAATCGGGCACATCCGAGGAAAAGCGCGAATTGATCGCAACCTTCACCTCGAACTGGCTCGCGACAGGAAAAGAGATAGACTTTACGCCGCTCCCCGAGGTGCAACTCGTGGCGGGGAGGGCGAAATTTCTTTTTGGTGGGGTGGAACGAGACAGACCTCGAACCGCCAACTGCCGCCCCCTTGGCAAGGCTCGAATGTGGGACGCTCTCCTTGATGATCTCATAGAGGCACTTCATGTCCAGAGATCATCCTTGGGCGACCCTGAAGCCCATCTCGCTGCGGGCTGATTCCTGCGGTTGGACCATGAGAGCCTGGATTACCTCGAAAATGGCTTTGAAGTGGGCGTCGTAGCGCCGCTCCATCTCTTCGACCTTTGCCGCGAGCTGGCGGTTTGTCGCCAGGATCTCCCGGAGGCGAACAAAGGCCCGCATGATGGCGATATTGACCTTGACTGCCCGCGGGCTCTTGAGGACCGAGGAGAGCATGGCGACGCCCTCCTGGGTAAAGACATAGGGCAGGTAACGGCGGCCGCCCCGGCTCTCGCCGTTTGAGGTG
>DASVEF010000290.1:0-3216 GCA_036380715.1 Thermoanaerobaculia bacterium
GGAGGATGACCTCCACGTCCGCCGAGGTGCCGGGCAGGAGCCGGACCGAGGGCACGGGCTCGAACCCGGCGTCGATCTCGACCGTCCGGTTCTGCTCCTCGCGGTCGAGGACGTAAGGGGCGATCCGCGTCAGGATGCCGGTGAAGGTCCGCCCGGGATGGGAATCGACCGAGAGGCGGACCGGCTGCCCGGGATGGATGCGCGCCGAATCCACCTCGTCCATGGGCGCGCTGACGTAGATCGACTCCGGATCGATGAGGTCGATGACCGGCGGGATCGGCATGCCCGGCGGCGACGGGGTGATGTACTCGCCCACCTCGATGGAGAGATCGGCCACGATACCGGAGAAGGGGGCGCGGATCACCGTCAGCGAGGCTTGGCGGCCCTGCAGGTCGATCGACGCCTGCGCCTGGGCGACGCCGGCGCCCGCGGCCTGGCAGGCGGACTGGGAGGTCGCGGCCGTGGTCTGCGCCTGGTCGAGGAGGTCCGCGGAAATGATCCCTTCGCGGGCCAGCTTGCTCAGCCGGTTGAGCTCCCGCCGCGCCCGCTCGGCGTTGGCGCAAGCCTGCTCGCGCTGGGCGCGGGCGGCCTGGAGCTCGCGCTGGGAAAGGGCGATCCGCGACTCCAGCACGCCGGCGTCCAGCCGCAGCAGCACGTCGCCCTTCTCGACCCGGTCCCCTTCGCGGTGCGGGATGTCCACGGCCCGGCCGCCGATCTCGGGAGAGATCTGCGCGCGGCGCCGCGCCTTGACCGTCCCCGCCCGCGAGTTGGTCACCGTCTCCTCGACCCGTCCGCGCTTCACCTCCGCGACCTGGACCTCGATCGGCTCGGGCGCGAACACCGTCGCGCGCAACGCGAACACCGCCGCCACGATCCCCAGAAGGATACCGATCCGGATCGCCCATCGCCGCATAGCGGCATGACTCTATCACCGACCCCGGACCGCTCTTCGCCACCCGGAGCTCGGCAGCCATCCGGGGGACGCGCCGCCCGCCCCCCAGATGGACTTCATCGGTACTTCGGTTTTCAAAGAACCTTCCCCGCCGGGACCGTTACCGCCCCCGCGGGGGCCGTCACCATCCCGGCCGGGGCCGTTGCCATTCCAGCGGGGACCGTTGCCATCCCGGCCGGGGCCGTTACCATCCCCGCGGGGGCCATTATCATCCCGGCCGGGATCGATACCACCCCGACCGGGGCGGATATTATCCCCGTGAGGGGCATTGCGGCCCCGGCGGGGAGAGTCAGCGATCTCGCCAGCGGCGATCCCGCTGCCGGCACAGCGGACCTGGACGTTTTCACAGTGGTCATTGCGCTTCAGAGGAGCATCACGTCCTAGTCGATGCGTATGGTAATGCCGAGTTCGGAGCTTGTCAAGAGGTCTATGGCTGTAAATTCAAGAAAGCCAGGGACGGACTGATTCACATCATCATCCATCAGCGGGCCCTTTTCGCCATGGAGAGGCGTCCGCGGGCTTGCCGGGGAGAGCGGATCTGGGCTTCCCAGGACGGCAAGGATGGACAGCCTGCATCCCACCTCTTGCCACCCAACGGCAATGTGGGTACGATGCAGCAAGCCGCCGAGGATGTCAAGCGGCTGATCCGAGGTAAATCGAAGGCCGCCGTGCCGAGCGACAACCTTTGGAGACAGGTCCGGCGCAGGCCGTCGCTTGCGCCGGCCGGTTCTTTGAAAACTGACGTACTGGGCCGGAGCCCTCCTGGGCGGGGGGAGGCCTCCGGCCCACCCTATCAGGGTTATCGAAGATCATGTGGCCGCAAGCTCCACTTTGCGGTTTCTGTGCTTCGTTGACGCGACCTTTTGGCGAGACGTACTCTTATGAGAGAGTTGTACGTCAGGAGGCTGTCCCATGCAGACCAAGCTCACCTTGAGGCTCGATGACGAGTTGATCGACCGCGCCAAGTCCTATGCCCGCCGCTCGGGCAAGTCGGTTTCCCAACTCGTCGCCGACTATCTGGAGATGCTCCCCGAGCCGGGACAACACCGACCCCGACCGTTGACACCGATCGTGGAATCGCTGCGCGGAGTCCTGGCCGGTTCCGGGCTCGATGAGGAGGACTATCGCCGGCATCTGGAGGAAAAGCATCTTTGAGGCTGCTCTTCGATACCAACGTCGTGCTCGAGGCACGCCAAGTAAGCGCCCGGGGGATCGTGACTGGCAACACGCGTCACTTCAAGAAGGCCGTCTTGCCCATCTACACGCCGGAAGAGCTCTCGCGCGCTCTCGACCTTCGGGATCAGGAGCCGGAGAGCAGTGGTACCTCAGATTAGTCGCGGTTTTCCGCGGTTTTCGGCTGGCACTTTTGTGAGCACCTGTGAAACGCCTGGCACCTCTGCCGGTTCGTGCTGCCGAACGGGAGACACCGGTGCGCGGCCGGGCAGCGATCCAGAAGCACTACACCGGTCAAGGCGGGCCTCTGTCTCTCCGCGCCATCGTCTACGCGGCCGAGGGCGGGGTGGGATACATCATCAGCGGGTACACCGACACGGCCGGGAAGCCAGACATCGGGAAGTTCACGCTGACTCTGCGCAAAGGTCCGGACGGGCGCTGGCTCATCATGTCGGACATGACAACGCGAACCGGCGCCGTGAGTGATTCAAGACGCAAGCTTGCGGGCCGGCTCCGCGAGCTCGTGGAGCCCGCCGGCTTCTTGGCTGCGACGCGGACGGGCCCTGCGCCAGGATCTTCTCCACGCTCAGGAGTTCTGGAAACCTGTTCTTGTCTCCCTCCTCTCCCGGTGCTCGAGTGCGCGGTGGGAGAGGAGAGAGACCATGTCAATGTCTGTCTACAGACTTACGTTCTGACAGCAGAGATGGGGCCGGAAATCCAGGCGCGAAGACACATCTCCGGAACAAGATCGCCCACGCTCCTTCGTCCCCAGGCCTGGGGTGACAAAAGCGCCGCTAAAGATGGGATAGGAGCCGCCGCAGGTGTAGCACAGGGAGCATCCCAGAATGGAGACCGATTCTCTGGCTCGACCGGCCGACCTGCCGCCGGGCTTGGTGAACTGCGAGCGTGCCTCCAAGCCGAGGGCCGGCTCCGACGGCCTGGCAGCTTCGATGTAGACGGTCCGCCTGCCGCGGAAAAGCTCGTCCGGCACGTTGATGCTGCCGAAGTACATGTTCTCTTCCACCGGCACGGTCGCGATGACGGAATACAGCTCGCGGCCTCCCTCCTCGCGGCCGTAGACCGTGAACAAC
>DASVEF010000291.1:0-3587 GCA_036380715.1 Thermoanaerobaculia bacterium
CAAGGCCGTGGGCCTGACCGCCGACACCGGCTATTTCTGGTTCTTCGACGACGCTAACGTGGAGCTGGTGACCAAGGTCCTCGACGGCCGGGCCGGCAACGGCAAGTACTGGTTCTTCTACGGAGCGCTGTCCAACGTCGAATACACGGTGACCGTCACCGACACGCAGACGGGGAGGATCAAGACCTACACGAACCCGCGCGGCCGTTTCGCCAGCGTGGGGGACACGCAGGCGTTCTGACCGCCGCCAGGGGAGAATCATCATGACCAGACCTTTTCGGCTCCTCTGCGCTCTTCCCCTCTCCCTGGCACTGGCCGCATCCGCGTACGCCGGCACGGCGGAGCTGCTCCGGGACATCCAGGACCGCAGGGTTCCGTATTCCACCCCGACTTCCGAAATCCGGGAGCTCTTCGCAGTCCGAGACAAGGTCGCGTTCGTCGCCTTCTCCAGCGCGACCACGCCGGAGGTTTGGGTGAGCGACGGCTCCGGGCCAGGAACCCGGATCCTCCACGACACCTGCCCGACGGCGGATTGCGGATACATCCCCGACATCGTGGGAACCGCGAACGGGACTGTGTTCTGGGTGGCTCAGTCCCAACGAGATGGTCCGTTCCGGCTGTGGGGCTCCGACGGGACCAGGGCCGGAACCCGGGCGCTGACGCCTGTCGATCCCCCTCCTGCAGTCTGGTATGTCTCGGAGGGATGGTCGGCCGCCATGTCGAACCGGGGACTCTACTTCGGAAGCTGTACGACCGAACGCGGGTGCGAGCTGTGGCACAGCGACGGAACCATTGCGGGCACGCGCGTGGTGGAGAGCTTTGAAGGCGTGGCGGCGGAATTCCACGGCATGCGCTTCGTCCAGAACCGGCTCTATTTCTTCCTCGGCTCTGACCTCTGGATCTCCAATGGCACGGCCGAGGGAACCGTCCAGATCGCCTCCGTTGGCTATCCGCGCCTCCTCACCCCCGCGGCGGACCGGCTCTACTTTCTGGCCCATGAGAACAACGGCGGCACCTCACAGGTCTGGGTAAGCGACGGTACGTCTCAAGGGACCCGCCCCTTGCTCCAGATCCCAACCTTCGAGGCCTTCCAGGAAGTGGGGTGGATCAAGGCTTCCGGCAGCCGGGCCTACTTCGTTGTGAACGATGTCGTCCACGGCTACGAGCTCTGGCGCAGCGACGGCACGCCGCAGGGAACCCGGCCGATCACCGATTTCGGCTATTACCAGGCGCTGCGATCGACAGGCCTCGAGGATCTGGAGGAGATCGGAAACCGGGTGGTCTTCGCGGCCACGGACGGTATTACGGGCAGCCGTTTGTGGACCACTGACGGGAGGCCCGAGTCCACAGCCCCCCTCACGAGCTCCTGTACATCCGGATGCAAGGCCGGCTCTCTGGTCAAGGTCGGCGAGAGACTCCTCTTCCTCAACGACGACGCGGTTTGGAGCACCGACGGCACCACCGCGGGGACCCGCAGAGTGTGGGCTCGGAACTGCCTGCCGAACGGCTGTTCCCTGCCGGACCTGCTCCAGCCCTTCCTTGGCAAGGCGGTCTTCACGGCCAGGGACTCCCACGGGAGCGAGCTTTGGTGGACTGACGGAACGACGGCCGGAACGAAGCGGCTCACCAATGTGCCCGAGGGCTCCCCCGTGTCGGGGCTGGTGGGGAGCGGCCGAAGGTTCTTCTTCAAGGGCAGCACTCCTCACGGCGACGAGGTATGGGTGACCGACGGAAGGGAGACCCGTCAGGCGACGAACACCCTCCGCTGGGCCCCGGGGTCCGAGCCCACAGACCTCGTGGCGGCCGGTGATCGCCTCTTCTTCCAGGCCTGCGAAGGCGAGTATCTCGGGCTGTGGTCCAGCGACGGGCTCCCGCAGACCACGGTCAAGGTCAGGGATCTGTTCGGCAGCTGCGGTTCCCGCCCCTTCATCTACCCTACGGCAGTCGGGAGATGGTTATTCTTCCGCAGTACAGTCACATGGAATCAGGAGCAGCTCTGGAGCACGGATGGCGGGGAGCCCGTCCTGTTGCTCAATGTCACGGCGGGCGAGGATGCATCCCTGGGCTCCTCTCTCGTCGCTTTCCAGGGTCGTCTTCTGTTTACCCGGCGGACGGGCGACCAGCTTGCAGTGTGGAAGAGCGATGGCACGTTGGCGGGCACCTCCGAAGCGTTCCAAATCCCCTCCGGCCCGTACAGCGCCGAAAGCTTGACTCTCGTCGGCGACGAGGTCTATTTCAGGGGTTCCACGCCCGGAAGAGCCTATGAGGTCTGGCGAACCGATGGCACCCAGGCCGGCACGCGGAAAGTCGCGGAGAGAGCCCCCCTCGCTCATTCATTCACCCGCGTCGGCTCCGCGGTTTTCTTTGGGACGATCGACGGGCTCTGGAAGACGGATGGCACGGCCGCCGGTACAGTCCGGGTGCGGACACTGCCCGGAGAGGAGATGACCGGCCTGACGCAGCTTCAAGGGAGCCTCTACTTCCTCGCTCCCATCGAAGAGGGTTGGGCCCTGTGGCGCTCCGACGGAACGGAAGCGGGGACCGTTGCCTTGCATACTTTTCCTGATCGGAGATATACGTCCGAACCGCCCGTGGCCGACCTCACGGTCTTCGCCGGGCGTCTCTTCTTCTCCGCGGACGACGGACTCCATGGCGACGAGCTTTGGACGAGCGACGGCACGGCGGCAGGGACCCGGATGGCTCTGGACATCCTCCCGGGGTCCTTCTCGTCCCAACCCAGAGAGCTCACAACGGCCGGGGGGAAGCTCTTTTTCTCGGCGAACGACGGAGTCCATGGCGCCGAGCTCTGGGAGACCGACGGGACCGAGGCAGGCACCCGCATGGTCCAGGATCTCGCGCCGGACGTCGCCTCGTCCTCTCCCGAGCACCTCACCGCAGGGGGGCGCTACCTCTACTTCGCGGCCGACGACGGAATCTCCGGCCGCGAGCCCTGGGCCCTCGATCTCACCGGCCCGGCCGGCTGCCAACCCTCCCCCACCCGCCTCTGCCTGAGCGCAGGGCGCTATCAGGTCGAGGCCTTCTGGCGCGACTTCCAGGGCAACGCCGGCCGCGGCCAAGCGGTCTCCCTGACGCCGGACACCGGCTACTTCTGGTTCTTTGACGACTCCAACGTCGAGACGGTCATTAAGGTGCTCGACGGCCGGGGCTCGAACGGCCATGTCTGGGTCTTTTACGGGGCGCTGTCCAACGTCCAGTACACGCTGAGCGTGACCGACACCCAGACCGGTCTGACGCGGCAGTACTTCAACCCCTTGAGGCAGTTTGCCAGTGTGGGGGACACCCACGGCTTCGGGCCGCTGGGCGCCTACTCCTCCTCCCCCGCCCCTTCGACGGCCGCGCCCTCCCCTCTGCCTCTGGTGGCGGAGCGGATCGATCCCGCCGCCGCGACAGGCGTCTGCCAGCCGGGCGCCGAGCGCCTCTGCCTCAACGACAACCGCTTCGCCGTGGAGGTCTCCTGGCGGGACTTCCAGAACCGGACCGGCAAGGGCAAGGCCGTGGGCCTGACCGCCGACACCGGCTATTTCTGGTTCTTCGACGACGCTAACGTGGAGCTGGTGACCAAGGTC
>DASVEF010000292.1:0-2533 GCA_036380715.1 Thermoanaerobaculia bacterium
GTCGTCGAGACGCTGCTCGACATCCTGCAGAACGACCGCGTCCCGCTGTTCCGCGACAAGGCGGCATGCGCCCTGGCCTACGACCAGGTCCATCTCACCGAGGCCCAGAGGACGCGGGTCTACGAAGGGCTCATCCAGGCGCTGTCGAACACCGAGCCGCACGTGCAGGCCGTGTCGATCCAGGCCCTGAGCATCCTCACCGGCCAGACCAAGGGCTTCCACCCGCTCTTCCCGCCCGAACGGAAGCAGCGGAGCATCGAGATGTGGGAGAAGTGGCTCGCCGACCACAAGGCGAGCCTGTGAGCGCTGTTCTCCCCCTCTCCCGGTGACGGGAGAGGGGCCGGGGGGTGAGGGCCCGCGGTTTTGTTCCGCCGCCCTCGCGGGTCTAATCGTGTCGGAGGGCCTGAGATGAGACCGAAACGGCGGTTTCCAATCCTTTCGACGTTCCTTCTGATCTTCCTGGCGGGATCTCTGGCGGCCCAGGCCGCGGCGCAGAAGCCCTCGCCGATCCTCGTCAGCTACAGCTTCGACGACGGGAAGACCGACACCGGCCCGGACACCTTCTCGGTCTTCCGCAACGCACGCGGCAACGTCCAGCTCTCGAACGCCTTCCGGCTCAGCGGCTATCAGTCGGTGGAGATCCAGGACGTCGCGGGCGACAAGGACTTCCCGGAGCTCCAGGGCTACTTCCCCGTACGCGGCGACGGCTGGCTGGTCGTCCACTTCGCCCTGCTGGTCGTCGATCCCAGGGAGGAGCTCAACGTCGCCCTGGCCGGCCCGGGCGGTTTCCGCCTGGCCAAGGACGGCATGGCCCTCTGGCTCGCCACCCGGGACGGCGAGCTGATCCACACGTCCGACAGCATGCCGAAGCGCCTCCTCTCCCTGAAGCCCTTCACCTGGTACGGGATCGACGTGGACTATGACGTCGCCCGCGGGCGCTACGACCTGCGCGTCTTCGAGGAGGGGATCGAGAAGCCGGTCCTCTCCCTCGAAAACCAGCCGAACGCCACCTCGCAACCGGGCTCGGCCGTGAGCGTCTTCTCCTTCATCGGCGACAATATGGACGACCTGTCGAACGTCACCTACTACGTGGACGACGTGGTGGTCGCCACCGACCGCGACATTGTCCTGCCGCGGTTCATCGCCCCCGGCCGGCGCAAGTTCTTCGTGGAGACGGCCGCGGTCCCGCCGCCTTCCAGGGACGCGCACGCCCAGCCGGAGCCCGAAGCTCTCCGGCTGGAGCGTCAGGGCGACGAGGCGTTCCGCCAGCGGGATCTGAAGGAGGCGAAGCGGCTGTACGAACAGGCCCTGCCCACGTCCGAGGAGAAGGAGCGGCTGCTGCTCAAGCTCGCCGACGTGTCCTTCCTGCTCGGCGACCTCAAAACGGAAAAAGCTCTGCGGGAGAAGATCTTTGGCAGCCTGGACCCCCGGTAGGCCTGCCCTGCTGATCGCAACCTTCCTGGCCGCAGCGCTGACGCGCGCTCTCGATCTCTTCTGAGGCGGAAAGGCCGCTTTTTCATAAGATCCTCTTCTATCGTGTACCATCGAGCCGCTGACTCAGCATACACAATGGAGAACCCCATGAGATCGCTGTTGCTCTCCCTCGTCGCCGCCCTGGCCCTGCTTTCGACCGCCGCCGCCCAGACACCCGCCGCTCCGGCCCCGGCCCCGACTGAAGAAGAGGTCGCCGTGCTGAAGACGACGCTGGGGACCATGGTCCTCCGCTTCTACGAGAAGGACGCCCCCCTGACCACGGCGAACTTCAAGAAGCTGGTGCGGGAGGGCTGGTACGACGGCCGGCCATTCTACCGGGTGGTCAAGGGGCACGTGATCCAGGCGGGAGATGGCGACGGCGGCGGCAAGACCGTAAAGTCGGAGGTCAACAACCATCTCCACGTCCCGGGCGCGGTCGGCCTCGCGCGCGAGAACAATCCGGACAGCGGCAGCACCGAGTTCTACATCTGCCTGGCTCCACGGCCCCATCTCGACGGCAAATACACCGTTTTCGGCCAGCTCATCGAGGGGATGGATGTGCTGGAGAAGATCGGCAACGTCGACGTCACCATGAACTACGTGGGGAGCGTCGCCTTCCACGAGCCCAAGACGCCGGTGCTGATCGAGAAGGCGTCGATTGAGAAGCGGGTCCTCACCCCCTGACCTCCTCTCCCATCGCCCTCCCCCCGACCGGGAGAGGGGGAAGGTACAATCCCTTCAGGAGGGCCACCGCCTTGGACCGCGACCAGCTCCTGGAGAGATACCGCGCGACCCGCGCCTTGAGCGTCGAGCTCTGCCGGCCGCTGCGCCCGGAGGACTACCGGGTGCAGTCCATGCCGGACGTCAGCCCGCCGTGGTGGAACCTGGGGCACACGACCTGGTTCTTGGCCAAGAACATCCTGGAGCCGTTCGGCGGCTACTCCGAGGACGACGCCCGGCTCGAATACGTCCTCAACTCCTACTACGAGTCGCTCGGCCCGCGCATCCGGCGCGACCACCGCGGCCTGGTCACCCGGCCGACCAACGAAGAGGTCTACCG
>DASVEF010000293.1:0-45651 GCA_036380715.1 Thermoanaerobaculia bacterium
GATCTTACCAGTCCCCCGCAAGCCCTGACATTGCCGCTTTTTCGGCGCCATCGATCCATGCAGGGAGAGCCACGGATCTCATCTGGACAGGGATCGACCAGGGTGTTAGCCTAGCGGCTGTTCGCTGACGATAGCTCGGGTCTATGGCAACTCTGGATCATCCTGAACTGCGGGAATCGCTTAATACTTTACTGAAAGACGCCCGGCCTCGGCTGGAGCGCATCCTACGGAATTTCGAGATCCCGCCCGAAGACGCCGAGGACATCCTCCAAGACGCCCAGCTCACCCTGCTGTACAAGTGGGACAAGATCCGCAGCCCCGAGAGCTGGCTGATCGGCACGGTCAAGAAAAAGTGCATCATGTACTGGCGCAAGCGCCGGGGCAGCCTCTGCGAAGCCGTGGACACGGCCATCCTCGACCTGATCGCCATGCCGCAGGCTCCCGACCAGGAACGGACCGACCTCACCACCGATCTCAACCGGGTCCTGTCCAAGCTCTCCCAGCGCTGCCGCTCGCTCCTGAAGCTCCGCTACGGCCTCGGCTATGGGCCGACCGAAGTGGCGGAGCAGATGGGATACCAGACCTCCAGCATCCGCAAAGTCACCAACCGCTGTCTGGCCGCTCTGACCCGCCACCTCCTGGCCGTCGGCTTCCATGTCGAGACGCCAGAGAGCGCGAGCGAGCCCCAGGAAGAAGATGCCTAAACATCCCGACCTCCACGAGTTGGTCGCCTTCGGCCAAGGGCGTCTGCCGCGGCGCGAGAGCCGCAAGGTCGTCCGTCACCTGCTCACCGGCTGCCCGGTCTGCGAAGAGATCACCTCGCGGCTGCTGCCGGACTGCGACGAGGGCTGCCGGATCTCCCGGAATTTCGACTATTCGGCCGCCTTCGAGTCGGCGGTGCGCGCGGTGAAGGTGCGGCAGATCGCCTACGCCTCCGAGCAGTCGGAAGCCCCGGAGCTGCTGTGCGAGCTGGCGGTCCAGCCCTTCCAGCGGCAGTGGACGATGATCGCGGAAGGCCCGCGATTCCGCACCTGGGCTTTCTGCGAGCTGCTTCTGGACGCTTGCCGGGAGTGGGGGTTCCAGGAGCCGTCGCGCGCCCTGGAGGTCGCCCGGCTCGGTGTCGAGGTCGCCGAGCGTCTAGATCCCGAGGCCTACGGCGAGGCGAGGGTCAACGACCTGCGCGCCCGCGCCTGGGCCAGCCAGGCGAACGCGGAGCGGATCCTGACCGACTTCCGGGCGGCGGAGAAGAGCTTCGTCAAGGCCGAGCGGCTGCTGCGGCTCGGCACCGGCGATCCGCTCGAGCTGGCCGGCCTGCTGCTGCTCAAGTCGTCCCTGCTGGGGCACCGGCAGCGGTTCCCCGAAGCCTTCCGGATGCTCGACCGGGTGGTCCGCATCGGCCGCCGTTGCGGCGACCTGCACCTCTGCGGCAAGGCTCTGGTCTCCAAGGGGTTCTTCGCCACCATGGCGAACGATCCCGAGGCCTCTCTGCAATACCTGGCCGAAGGGGTCCCGCTGGTGGACGCCGCCGCCGAGCCGCGGCTGCTGGTGGCCGCCCGCCACAACCTGATCGTCGGGCTCACGAGCACCGGCCGGCACCGCGAGGCCCTGAAGCTGCTGGAGCAGACCCGCCCTCTGTACGAGCGGCTCGGTGACCGCATGAACCTCATCCGCCTGAGCTGGCTGGAAGGAACGATCGCCCGCGCACTGGGCGACTTCGAGCGCGCCGAAGCCCTCTTGCTGGAAGTCCGCGCTCAGCTCGTCGAGCGGGAGCTCGGCTACGACGCGGCCCTGCTGTCCCTCGACCTGGCGCAGATCTACGCCCGGCAGGGGAGGTGCGCCGAGATGCGCCGCCTCGCCGAGGAGATGCTGCCGATCTTCCGCTCCCGCGAGATCCACCGCGAAGCCGCCTCGGCCCTCATCGTCTTCCAGAAGGCGGCATCCCTGGAGCGGGTCACGCTGGGCCTGGTCCAGGAGCTTGCCGACTACTTGAAAGAAAGCCGGAAGAATCCCGGCCTCCGCTTCAACACCTCCGACTGATATCGGGCTCCGCCCGTTCCAACGGTTCTTCGGTCCGTCCCTTCGAGAGTGGGGCCGCGCAGGCCCTCATTGTCCTCTGCGTCCTGTCAGGAGAAACTCTATTGTAAGGAGACCCTGTCAACCCGCCTCGCGGCTGCGCCGTGGCAGGCGGAATCGGAAGGAGAGAGCTCATGTCTCAGTCCACAGCCCGTCGTTGCGCCGCCATCCTCGTCTTCGTGATCGCGTCCTTCCTGCTGCCCGTCCCTTCGGCCCACGCGGCTCCCCGAGGCGGGCGCGGCGAGGGTGGGTTCCTGGCGCGCGTCGAGCTCCGCAACATGGCGTCGTCGGTGTGGGCCGCCCTGACCAGTCTGTTCGAGAAGGTCGGCTCCCGGATGGATGACAACGGCTGACCGCGCGGCCCCTTTCCAGGGGCGTCCCGGGGGCCTGTAGAGATCCTTCCCAGGCTCGGCGAAGAGATCTGGACTTGTCTCCAGGAGGATGGTAGTGTGTCCATTGCTCAATATTCGCGACAGATGAGCGCTCTGGACCAACCTCAAGTCGACAGCTACCTGGAAGACTTTCTCAAGAGAGTCCGGCCGCGCCTCAAATATCTGTTCGCACGTTATAGTATCCCTTCGCAGGATACGGAAGACATCCTTCAACAAGCCCTCCTGGCCCTGGTCTATCAGCGCCATGCCGTCCGCGATCCGGAGGCCTGGCTGTTGGGAACTTTGAGGAACAAGTGTCTGCTGTACTGGCGGGACCACCGGCGCAAGCTCTACGAATCGGTCGACGCGGCGGTCCTGGAGCTCATGGCGGGAGCCGTGTCTCCCGCTCAGGAGACTTCGGACGTGCAGCGCGATCTGGAGAACGCCCTCGGGCGGCTGCCGGAGCGTTGCCGGTCCCTGTTGTCGCTGCGCTATCGCGGCTATCAGCCGCTCGAGCTCGCCGAAGCGCTGGGCTATAAGCCGGCCAGCATCAGCAAGGTCACGAACCGCTGTCTCGCCGCCCTGACGCGGCAACTCCTGACAGTGAGCCCCTCGAAGAAGAAGACCGGGACATGACCGACGATCATCCAACACGCGAAAGCCTGGAGCGCTTCCTGCTCGGTCAGCTTCCCGCCTCCGAGATGCGCCTCGTGTCCCGGCACCTCTTCACAGGCTGCGCCGAGTGCCGGCGGATTGCCGGCGACGACTGGGAGACAGAAGGGGGGGAAGCCGCCGGAGCCAGGGAAGACTGCACGGGCGTCCTCGACGCCTATGACGCGGTCTTCGACAAGGTCCTGCAGCGGGTCTCCCTGAAAGAGGCCCTGATCGCCCGCGAGAGGATGGCCGCCCGCGAGCTCTGCGAGGAGCTGACGCAGCACCCGACGAGTCGCCAGCTCCTCCTGGTGAGCAACAGCGTCCGCTTCCGCAATCCGGCCCTCTGCGATCTCCTGCTCGAGCGGAGCCAGGAGGCCGCTTTCCAGGCGGAGATGACCCGCTCCATCGACCTTGCCCGCCTCGCCATTGTGCTCGCCGAGACCCTGACCGAAGAGGGCTGCGGCTCCGCGGAGGTGCGCAACGGGCTGCTGATGCGGGCCTGGGCCCAACTCGGCAATGCTCACCGTCTCAACGGCGAGCATCCGGAAGCCGAGCAGGCGTTCGAGGCCGCGAACACCTTCCTGGGCGAGGACGGCCAATTCGGCCTGCTCGACGCGGCGCGGGTGCTCGACCTGGAGGCCTCGCTGCGCAGAGACCAGCGCCGGTTCGACGAGGCCATGGACCTCCTGGACCGGGTGGTCGCCATCTACCAGCAGCTCGGGCAGCGGAGCCTGCTGGGACGCGCCCTGAAGCAGAAATCGCTGGTCTGCGGCGAGGCCGGGGACCTGGAGTCCGAGATGGACCTCCTGAAGCAGTCCCTGGAGCACATCGATCCCGTCGAGGAGCCCCGCACCTTCCTCTCCGCCCGGCACAATCTGGTCATCGCGCTGTACCAGAGCGGCCGTGCCTCCGAGGCGTTCACCCTGCTCTTCCACACCCGCCCGCTGTACCTGAAGATGGGCGACCGCATGACCCTCCTCCGTCTCCGCTGGGTCGAGGGGATGGTCGCCTGCGGCATGGGCCGGGCCGAGCAGGCCGAGGTGGCGTTCCGCGAGGTGCGCGACGCCTTCGTCGAGCTCCAGCTCGACTACGACGCGGCCGTGGTCTCGCTCGACCTCGCGGGCGTTTACGTCCTCCAGGGGCGCTCCGCCGACCTGCGCCGCCTCGCCGAGGAGATGCTGGCGGTCTTCACCTCGCGCAACATTCCCCGCGAGGCCTTCGGAGCCCTGCTGTTCTTCTGCGAGGCTGCCAAGCTGGAGAAGGCGGAAGCGGCCGTCGTGCACGAAGTCTCCGAGTTCCTGAAGCGGGCTCGCGGTAACCCCGACCTCCGGTTCACCCCCACCTCCTGGTAAATGGCCGCTGTTCCACCCAAGCTCCTGGTCCTGGGTTGTGGCTTCGGGGGGTACTCGCTGCTCTCCTACCTGAAGTGGAAGCGCTGGGACGCCACCCTGCTCACGCCGCGGAACTACTTCCTCTTCACGCCGCTGCTCCCCTCGGCGGTGACCGGCACCGTCGAGTTCCGCAGCATCCTGGAGCCGGCCCGGCGCCGTCTGCGCGGCGTGCACGTGGTCGAAGGCTTCGCCGAGTCGGTGGATTGGGACGCCCGGCAGGTGGCCTGCTCGGCCGCGGTCGGCGGCGAGAGGTTCACCCTGCCGTACGACGTCCTGGTCATCGCGGTGGGCACCGCGGTGGCCGACTACAGCATTCCAGGCGTGGCCGAGCACGCCTTGAAGCTCGCCAGCGTCGAGGACGCGCGCGCCATCCGGCGAGGAATCCTGGAGCAGCTCGCGCGCGCGGAGATCCCCGGCCTGACCGAAGAGCAGCTCCGCGAGCGCCTGACCCTCGTGGTCTGCGGCGGCGGGCCGACCGGCGTGGAAGCCGCCGCGGAGATCCACGACCTGCTGGAGGACGAGCTCGCCGACAGCTACCCGGAGCTCGTGCGCTACGCCCGGGTCGTCCTGGTCGAAGCGCTCGAAAGGCTCCTCACCACCTTTGACGAAGCCCTGGCCGACTACACGCACCGCCACTTTTCGCGCGAAGGGATCGAGGTCCGCACCTCGGCCAAAGTGAGGGCGGTCGAGGCCCGGGCCGTCGTGCTCGCGGACGGCGAGCGCATCCCCTGCGGCATGGTTCTCTGGGCGGGCGGTAACGCTCCGATTCCGTTCATCAAGAACCTCGGAGCGCCGCTCGACCGGCGGGGCCGGCTGATCGTCGACAACCACCTCAGGGTGTCCGGCCGCGAAGGCGTCTACGCCCTGGGAGACTGCGCGTCGGTGGGGGAGCCGCCCCTGCCGGCCACGGCCCAGGTGGCCCAGCAGCAGGGGAAGTATCTGGCGCGCGCTCTCGAGCGCGTGCTGGAGGGGGACCAGCCCGACCCGTTCCGCTTCAATCCTTCGGGGATGCTGGCCTACATCGGCGGGGGACAGGCGCTGGCGGATCTGCCCCAGGTCAAGTGGAGCGGCCGGGGCGCCTGGCTCTTCTGGCGCTCCGTCTACCTGACCAAGCTGGTCAGCCCGGCCAACAAGATCAAAGTCCTCTTCGACTGGTTCAAGGCGCGGCTGTTCGGCCGCGACCTCAGCCGCTTCTGACTCAGGTTCTCACGCCCAGGAAGAGGTACATCGCCAGCAGGCCGAAGACCGTGCCTGGGCTCCAGACCGCGATGGCCGGCGGCAGGGCCCCGGTCTCGCCCAGGGTGGTGAAGAAGGCGAAGATCCCGATGAAGATGATCCCCAGCACCACGGAGAGCCCGATCCCGTAGAGCGCCCCCTGGCGTCCGAGCCGGAAGGCGAAGGGGAGGCCCACCAGGGCCATGATGAACGACACCACCGGGAAGGCGATTTTGTTGTGCAGCTCCACCTGGAGCTCCGGCACCGGCTGGCCGCTCTCCCTGAGCTCCCGGATGTAGTCCTTGAGTTCCGCATAGCGCATCTGCTCCGGCGGCCGGATCTCGGAGTCGAAATAGTCGGGCGTCTCCGGATAACGGACGATCTTCGGCACCTCGAAGCGCTGGTAGTCCATGACCTCCACGCCGGAGAACGAGCGCGACCAGCCGTTCGAGAACACCCAGGCGTCGCCGATGTACTGCGCGGCCTCGGCCGTGAGCCGGCGGCTCAGCCGGTGATTGGCGTCGAAGTCGAACACCTGCAGCCGCTGCAAGGCCTGCTGCTTGGGGTCGTAGTGGAGATAGTTGTAGATATAGCGCCCCTGCCCGAAGAGCCACTGCCGGTCGGCCCGCCGGTACGTCCGCACCGTCTCACTGCCGCGGATCCGGTCCTTGAGCTGCGCCACCTTTTCGTTGGAGGCCGGCAGGACCTCCGTTTCCAGATAGGCGCAGAAGAGGGTCACCAGGAGCGCCGCCATCAGGGCCGGCAGCGCCAGGCGGTAGAGGCTCACCCCGAGCGCCTTGGCGGCGGTGATCTCGTTCTGGCGCCCGAGCAGGCTGAAGGTCATCAGCGTCGTCACCAGTACGACGATCGGGGCGATGTCATAGAAGAGTTGGAGCGACAGGTACTTGTAGTAGTTGAAGACCATGCCGTTCGAGATCTTGTTCTTGATGATCTCGTCGATCATCTCTCCCAGGTCGATGATGATGGACAGGGAGAGGGCCGAGAGCACGACCAGGAAGAAGACCAGCCAGAAGAGGCGGACCACGTAGCGGTCGAGCAGGTTGGGGAAGACGATCCGGAAGCGGGGGAGGCGCAGCACAAGGTTGGCCTCGCGGGCGGCCCGCCGTCTGGCCTTCTGCTCCTGCTTCGCCTGGCGCTCCAGCTTCCGCTCCTTCCGGCGCTCGTCGCTCAGTCCCTTCAGGAACAGCAGGCGCCTCCAGACGTCCTCGCGGACCCAGCGGTCCACCCGGCTGAGGAGGAGGCTCTTGTCCCGGTTGCGGCGGAGGAGCAGGAAGAAGCCGCCGACCGCCAGCAGGATGTTCGGCGCCCACATCCCGACCCAGGCTGGGATCTGCCCGTACCGCGCCGCCTCCTCGCCGTTGTTGAGCAGGACGTAGTAGAGCATGAGGACGCCGACCGACAGGGCGAACCCCGAGGCCTTGCCGCCGCGCCGGTTGTTGATCCCCAGGGGGAGCGCGAAGAGGCCGAAGACCATGCAGGCCATGGGGATGGAGAACTTCTTGTGCATCTCCACCTGCGCCAGGTTGCGCTGCTCGGCCGTGGCCGTCGGGTCGTCCTGGAGATCCTCCAACTCTTCCAGCGTCAGCTCGCGGACTCCCTTGGAGACCGAGATCTTGGCCCGTTGCTGGGAGGCGAACTGGTCCTCCAGGATCAGGTCGAGCCGCTTGTGGCGGCTGATCTCGTAGCGGTCGGGAGCGCTCATGTCCACCTTGTGGCGGACGGCGTTGTAGAGCCGCAGGATCACCTGCTCGCCCGTGGGGTCGACCCGCACCTCGCCCCAGTCGGCGATGGTGATCTGGTTGTTCTGGTCGGAGGGGAGGGCCTCGGCCAGGAAGACCCCCTTCCAGCGCTTCTCGCCCTGCGGCACCTCGAAGACATAGACGACCTTGCCCTCCCATTCCTCGTAGAAGACCCGCGGCTGCACCTGCTGCGAGACCGTCTGGGTCAGGATCTCGAGCCGGAGGAGCTGCAGCGAGTGGTTGCCCCACGGCAGGGCGTAGACCATCAGCAGAGTGTTGACCACCGTGAGGACGGCCGAAAGCAGCAGGATCGGACGGTACAGGGTCAGCAGGCTGAGGCCGCACGAGCGCATGGCGATCAGCTCGCTATCGGACGACAGGCGGCCCACGGCGATGAGGATGCCGAACAGCAGCGACATCGGCAGGGTCAGGACCACGATGTTCGGCAGCGTCAGCAGCAGGAGCTCGCCGACGATCGAGGTCGGCAGCCCGCGCCGGATGATCATCTCGGCGGACTGGAACAGGAACCGGATGAGAAGGATGAAGGTATAGACTAGGAATCCCAGCCCGAGCGGGCCCAGGATCTCCTTGAGGATATAAAAGTTCAGACGTCTTCTCACGGCGCCAATATATCAGCCCAGTCAGGAGGTCCGATCTCCATGAAGCTCCGACTCGAACGCCGCTACCGCTTCAGCGCCAGCCATCTGTACCGGCGTCCCGAATGGTCCGAGGAGGAGAACCGCCGCCGCTTCGGCAAGTGCGCCAACCTGCCGGGGCACGGCCACAACTACCGCCTGTACGTGACCGTCGAAGGGAGCGTCGATCCGCAGACCGGCTTCGTGGCCGATCTCGGAGCGCTCGACGCCCTGGTCTCCGCGCGCGTGATCGAGCGCCTCGACCACCAGCACCTCAACGCCACGCTGCCCGAGTTCGGGGAAGGAGGGCAGATCCCCTCCAGCGAAAGCCTCGTCCGCTGGATCCACGGCCAGCTCGCCGAGCACCTCCCACAGGGCGTAGCCCTCGCCAAGCTCCGCCTGGAGGAGGACGAGGATCTAGCCGCGGAGTGGGGCGCATAACCGGGATGTCCGTTCGTCCCGCGGATCTTTCCCGCGCTGGCGAGTTGACATAATGCACCTTAACAGACAAAGTGCAGGGTGCAGGAGGCGATAAGAAGGCCGGCAAGGATGCCGGCGCTCCCAGCGAAGGATCAGGGATCAGGAGAGATTCCCGGCTTCCTTCCGCAGATCGCCCAGGATCTGTTCCAGGGCGCGGATCAGATCCTCGCGATCGACCTCGCTCTGGCGGAAGGTCAGGGACAGGTTGTAGCTGCGGTCCGGGGACTTGAAACGGAAGACGTACGGCCGGCGGCGGCCTGGCTTTCCCTTGTCGCCGCCGCGGCGCAGACGCTGGCGCAGGTCGTCGCGGTTGAGGCCACGGCGCGCCACCTCCTCCAGCAGCTCGATCATCTCGCCTTCGGTGCCGGCCTTCAGCACCTCCAGGAGCAGCGACTTCGAGGTGATCGCCAGGGCCTGCACCGTGTCCCGCACCCGCGGAGGCATCTGCAGCAGCGACAGGCTCTCCGTCACCACCGTCCGCGACTTGCCGACCGCCGAGGCGATCTCCTCGTGCGTGTAGCTGTGGTTCTCGGCCAGCAGGCGGTAACCTTCGGCCTCTTCAAAGGGGGTCAGATCCTTGCGCTGGAGGTTCTCGATCAGGGCGATCTCGAGCGCTTCCTGCTCGGAGACATCCATCTCGATAACCGGAACCTCGTAGAGCCCGGCCTCCTGGGAGGCCCGGAAGCGGCGCTCGCCCGAGATGATCCGGTACAGGACGCCGGCCGGTCCGCTGGCGGCCGCCTCCTCGGGCCGGGGACGGACCAGGATGGGCTCCAGGACCCCCTTGTCCCGGATCGAGGCCACCAGCTCGTCGAGCTCGCCCATGGTCGAGCGCGGCTGGTTGGGGTCCGGCTCGATGGTCGAGAGCGGCACCATCTTCCCTACCGGCGTCTCGTTGCGCGCGGTCAGCTCTTCGACGAAATGGGTGTCGTGACGCATCTTCACGCGCAACGGAAGTCCCCTCTTGCGGGCGGGATCAGACACGGCTCAGCACCTCCTCGGAAAGCCGGTAATACTCGTAAGCTCCCGTCGACCGCGGGGCGAACGTGAAGATCGACTCGCGGTAAGCCGGGCTCTCTTCCAGGCGGACGCTTTTCGTGATGACCGTCTCGAAAACCTTGGCGCCGAACACGCGCTGGATCTGCTCGTAGATGTCCTTGGCCAGCAGGGTGCGCTTGTCGTACATCGTGATCAGCGCGCCCAGGATCTGGAGCTGCGGATTGGCCCGGATCTTGATCTTGTCGATCGTCTCCAGAAGATCGTCCGTCCCTTCCAGCGCGAAATAGCTGGCCTGGACCGGCACCAGCACGTGCGTAGCCGCCACCATCGCGTTCACCGTAATGATGCCCAGCGTTGGCGGCGTGTCGATGATCACATAGTCGTAGGAGTCCTGGACGCTGGTGAGCGCGTCCTTGAGGCGGTAGTGGCTGTCGAGCTCGCCGATGAGCTTCGCCTCGATCTTCGCCAGGGCGATCGTCGAAGGGGCGATGAACAGGTTCGCTACCTTCTCCGCCGGCCGAATGATCTCCGTCAGGGGGACATGGCCCTCGGCCAGAGCGTCGTAGATCGAAGAGTTGAGCTGGTGGATGTCCAGGAAGGACATCGAGCTGTTGGCCTGCGGGTCCAGGTCGACGAGCAGGGTCTTGAGACCTTTGCTGGCCAACGCCGCCGCCAGGTTGATCGTTGTCGTGGTCTTTCCGACCCCACCTTTTTGATTTGCAATCGCGATGATCATGGACGGGGGCAGTCTATAGGAGATGCCCCGGGGAGGGTCAAGGAAGAGATGCGGCAACTGCGATGTCGGCGCGCCGACATTCGCCGTAAACCGTTCTGAAGGCGCTATTTGGAGGAAAAAACAAGAACGCCCGCCAGGCTGGCGGGCGTTGTCGTCACATGGTCCACTTGCCCAGCTCGTCCGGGCTGATCTCCTCCAGCCATTTCTTGAGCTTCTCCTCGTCGTTCGCCTGCGTGGCGAGGTCCGCCGCCTGGGCTTTTTCCAGGACGGACCGCAGGACGAAGATCGGCGAGCTGGTGCGCAGCGCCAGGGCGATGGCGTCGCTCGGCCGGGCGTCCACCGTCACGGTGTCGCCGTTGCGGCGGAGGTGGATCAGGGCGAAGAATGTGCTGTCCC
Source organism: Thermoanaerobaculia bacterium (assembly GCA_036380715.1). Lineage (GTDB taxonomy): Bacteria > Acidobacteriota > Thermoanaerobaculia > Multivoradales > UBA5704 > UBA5704. The sequence goes on from DASVEF010000293.1 coordinate 10,711, forward strand.
GCAGGTCGGAGATGACGATCTTTTCCACCGTGGCCCCGAGCTGCTCCAGGACGAGCCGCATCAGGTCATGGGTCATGGGACGAGGGGGCTCCACCCCCTCGATGCGGAGCGCTATGGCGTTGGCCTCGAAGATTCCGATCCAGATCGGCAGGAAGAGCTGGCTCTGCGTATCGCGAAGGATGACGATGGGGACGTTGGATGCCGGGTCGAGCATCAGTCCCTTGATTTCCACTTGGAGCTCCTGGCTCGGGTTGCTGTCGCTCATGAGGCTATTGTGGGACGGCACAGGCAGCAGGTCAAGCGAACAGGCGCTGCCCCAGGAGGCTGTGAGACAGGGCGGAATCGATCTTGATCCGGGCGACGCTCCCCAGGGACGCGGGGTCCTCGCCGCCCTGGAAATGGACGATCCGATGACAGGGCGTGCGGCCGGTCTGCATGCCGGGCTGCTTCCCCCAGCCGGTCACCACCACGTCGAAGGTCTCTCCCACCAGGCTCTGGTTGATCTCCCGCTGGATCTCCTCCTGGATCGCGAACAGGCGCTGCAGACGCTCGGAGGCCTCCTGGGGGTCGACCTGGCCGTCGAGCTTCGGTGCCGCCGTGCCCGGCCGCGGCGAGTACTTGAAGGCGTAGATCGTGGCGAAGCGGACCTCGCTCACCAGGTCCAGGGTCTGCTGGAAGTCCTCTTCGGTCTCACCCGGGAAGCCGACGATGATGTCGGTCGAAAAGGCCAGACCGGGCCTCGCCCGGCGGAGCTGGGCCACGAGGTCCACATACTCGCCGCGTGTGTAGCCGCGCCCCATCCGCCGTAGCACGCGGTCGGAGCCGGACTGCACCGGCAAGTGGAGGTACGGGCAGATGTTCTCGTGCCGTCCCACCTGCTCCACCATGCGCTGCGTGAAATCGCGTGGATACGAGGTGATGAAACGCAGCCGCCGCAGCTCCGGCAGCACCGCCACCGCCTGCAACAGGTCGGCGAAGTCGAAGTCTCCGCCCGGCTCGCGCCAGTGGTTGACCGTCTGCCCGAGCAGCTCGATCTCCTGGAAACCGTAGTCCAGGAGGTGCCGCACCTCGCGCACGACCTCGGCCAGCGGACGGCTCCGCTCCGGGCCGCGGGTCTTGGGGACGATGCAGAAGGTGCAATTCTTGTTGCACCCTTCGATGATGGTCACCATCCCCTTGTACTCGCCGTGCCGGGCGACCGCGTCGAAGTCGTAGCTGCGGTCCTCCGGGAAGCCGGTCGCCACGACCCGCTCCCCGGCCCGGCGCCGCGCGATCACGTCGTTGAGCTCGCCGACCCGCGCCGGCCCCATGACAAAGTCGAGGTCCGGCACCCGATCGAGCGCCCGCTCCCCTTCCTGCTGGGCCACACAGCCGCAGAGGCCGATGAGCAGGTCCTGCTTGTGGCGCTTGAACAGGCGATACTCGCCGAGCCGCGAGTAGACCTTCTGCTCCGCTTTTTCCCGCACGCTGCAGGAATTGAGCAGGATGATGTCCGCCTCTTCCGGCTCCCGCGTGGGCAGCACTCCCTGCTGCATGAGCTGGCCGGTCATGCGCTGGCTGTCCAGCTCGTTCATCTGGCATCCCCAGGTCTCGATGTAGACCCGGCGCGGTCGCGTCGTGCTCATGCGGGTGGCCTCTCGTCGTACATCGGCGGCTCGGTGGGCTCGACCGTAGGAAGGTTGTCCGTCTTCTCTTCCTCGGCCGGCTCCAGATCGGCGCCCTCGCGGAGCCAGCCCGGGAGCGCTCCCGCCCGGCGACCCTCTTCCTGGAGCGCGGCCAGCTCTTCTTTCGCGATCTCGATCTCGGCCCGGGCCTCCTCCAGGCGGTCGAGGACCCGGTCCCACTCGGGTTTCACTTTGGTGTCCCGTACGTACGGGTCCGCCTCCGCATAGAAACGCCGGCGGAGGCCCGCCGCATTCTTCTCCAGCTCCACGGCCTCCTCGGCGGCGCTCTTCCAGCGCTGGCGGATCTCCAAAGCCCGGTTGCGCCAGTACTGCTCGTCCTGCACCTGGGCGGAGCTCGCAGACGGCGCGGCGGCGGTCCCCGGCTTTTTGGAGGGTTCGACGTAGGTGATCTGTCCCTTGGCGGCTTGCTTGGGGAGCGTCTTGTTGGTGATCACCGCGACCGGCTCGCCGGAGCGCGCCCGGCGCTCTTTCTCGGTGCGGGCCGCCTCCACCAAGCTCGGCCGGTCGCTCCCCTCCCCGCCCGGATCGACGACATCCACCTCCCGTGGAACAGGAGGCTGCGCAGTATCCTTGGGGGTGTCCGGGGCCATCGGCGCGGGAGGAGCCGGCTCAGCGGGAGGCTGGGGGGCAGAGGCGGGCTTCTCGGCGGTCTTCACAGGCTTCGGCGGCGCGCATCCCGCCATCGCCCCGTACAACGAGACCGAGAAGAGCGTCCACGCGAGAGCCCTAGATCCGACCATAACGGTCTTCCAGCCGCACCACGTCGTCGAGCTCCGGCGTCGACACCTCGATGATGTCGCAGCCGTTCTCGCCGGCGACCATGCGGTGGCGCGTATAGGGAGAGATCCGGTAGGAGTCGCCGCCGCGCAGGACGCGCGATACCATGCCGCCGTCCTCCTCCACGACCAGCTCCACCTCTCCCTCCTTCAGGAAGAGGGTCTCGTCCTTCACTTCGTGGTATTGCAGCGACAGAGCCTGGCCCGGATTCACGTGCAGGATCTTGCCGACGTAGCGCTCGGTATGCGCGAAGATGAGCTCGTAGCCCCAGGGTTTTTCGACACGGCGGATCGGAAAAAGCATCCAACTTCCCTTTCGGCTCAAAAGAGACGGGTTAACGGCTTCGGGACATCGACGGCGAAGAAGCTCTCCAGGTGCTTGCGCACCTCCTCGGCCGTCGAGTACCTCGTGCAGCTCTCCGCCAGACCGGCGAGGTCGGTGGTGGACAGCTCGCGGATCCAGGTCTTGATCTCCGGGATCGCGCGCGGGCTCACCGACAGGCGCCGCAGCCCCATGCCGACCAGGAGGAGGGCGCAACGGGGGTCCGCGGCCATCTCGCCGCAGAGCCCGACCTCGATGCCGGCCGCGTGCGCGCTGTCGATGACGAAGCGTAGCATGCGCAGAATGGCGGGATGAAGAGGCTGGTACAGGTCCGCCACATGCTCGTTGTTGCGGTCCACCGCCAGGGAGTACTGGATCAGGTCGTTGGTGCCGATCGAGAAGAAGTCGACCTCGCGGGCCAGGAGGTCCGCAATCATGGCGGCGGCCGGAACCTCGATCATCACGCCCAGCCGCACGTCCCGCCGGAACGGCACCCCCTCCTGCTCCAACTCGTCCAGAATCTCGGCGGCGAAGGCGCGGAAGCTCCGCACCTCCTCCAGCCGGCTGACCAGCGGCAGCATCACCCAGAGGTCGCCGTAGACGGCCGCCCGGTACAGGGCTCGGATCTGCGGACGGAAGACATCGCGGCGCGCCAGGGTGAGCCGGATGCCGCGCAGGCCGAGCACCGGGTTCTCCTCCTCCGTAGCCATGACCTCCCGCGCCAGCTTGCGGCCGCCCAGGTCGTAGGTACGGATGATCGCCGGCTCGGGCGCGGCGGCCTCGATGAGCTGGCGGTAGACCTCCACGTGCTCCTCTTCCGTAGGCAGGCGCGGGCTCTTCTCGATGTACAGGAACTCGCTGCGGTAGAGGCCCACGCCACAGGCGCCGAAGCAGGACACCTCGGGGATCTCCACCGGAAGGTCGATGTTGGCCATCAGCTTGACCTCGACCCCGTCGCGGGTGACCGAGCCGAGCTCGCGGGTCGCCAGCATGTCCGCGTCGCGGCGCTGCAGCTCGGCCTGCCGCATCCGGTACCGCTCCAGCGTTTCCGCGTCCGGGTAGAGGACGACCGTGCCGGTCTCGCCGTCGACGATGATCGACGCCTCGTCGCGGAGCTTGTCGGTGACCTCCACCAGGCCGGCCACCACGGGCAGGTTGAGCGAGCGCGCAATGATCGTGGTGTGCGAGGTGCGCCCGCCGGATTCGAGGGCGAGCCCGGTGACCCGCTCGCGGCCGAGGCGGATCACGTCCGAGGGCGTGAGGTCGTCGGCCACGATGATGACCCCTTCGGGCAGCTCGGACAGCTCATGGTGGGCGATCCCCTGGAGGCTCCGCAGCAGGTGCCGGCTGACGTCGGTCAGATCCTCGCTCCGTTCGCGCAGGTAGCCGTCCTCGATGTTCGCGAAGAGGTTGTCGAGCTCTTCCGCGGTCTTGTGCACCGCCCACTCGGCGTTGACCTGGTGGGTGCGGATGCGCTCCTCCACCCGTCCCAGGAAGTTGGGGTCCGAGAGGAGGAGGACGTGAGCGTCGAAGATCGCGGCGAGGTCGCTGCCCAGGGTCTCGTTCGCCTTGGCCTGCGTCCGCTGCAGCTCGGCGCGGGCGTGGCACGCGCCCTCGTGGAGGCGGTTCACCTCCCCTTCGAGCTGGTCCTCGGACAGATGGATGCGGAAGATGTCGGCCCCCCGGGTCTCGATGATCACGGCACGACCGATGGCGATCCCTCCGGATACCCCCAGCCCGCGCAGCACCTGCATCTCGGAGCCAGGCATCAGCTCTCCTCGTCGAAACGGTTGGCGATCAGCGTCGTGATGGCTCGCATGGCCTCTTCCTCGTCCGGTCCTTCGCAACGGAGGGTCAGCGTCGTCCCCTGTCCGGCCGCCAGGAGCAGGATGCCGAGGATGCTCTTGGCGTCGATCTCCTCGCCGCCATTGACGATCTGCACGCGGCTCTGGAACCCGCCCGCCGTGTGCACCAGCTTGGCGGCGGCGCGGGCGTGCAGACCGAGGCGGTTGACGATTTCCACCTCCCGCTCGATCATTCCTCGCTCCCGCCACCGCCTCCACAAGGCCCCTGGCCGTTTCCGGAAGGCCCGGGCTTGCGGACCTGCATGTCGCTGCACACGCAGAGGCTCCGCTGGCCCTTGCTCTGGAGCCAGTGCGCCATCTCGTCCAGACCCTTCGGCTCTTCGGCCTGGCAGGCCAGGCGGAGGACCATCGGCAGGTTGACGCCGGTGAGCACCTCCACCTTGCGGGTCTCCAGGAAGGTCACCGCCACGTTGGAGGGCGTGCCCCCATACATGTCGGTCAGGATCAGCACTCCGTCCCCGTCGTCGAGCCGGTCCAGAGCGGCCCGCACCTTGGCGCGGGCCTCGTCGAACGTATCGTTCCAGTCGAGCGAGAGCGCTTCGAAACCCGCCAGGCGGCCGGAGATGACCTGCGCCGCCGAAAGGAGCTCCCGGGCCAGGCCGCCGTGGGTCAGAATCAGTTTTCCGATCATCGTCCGTTTCCCGAGGGCGCACGGAGCGCCCTCTCCATCGTAACGAGCCGCGCCGCCCGGATATTCGTCAGCGGGCCCTCGTCAGCGGGCCCGCTCACCGGGCGATATCGCGATGGATCGCGCGCGCCGGCCAGCCCTGCTCTTCCAGCCGCGTCCGCAACTGCTCGGCGATCGCGACCGACCGGTGCCTCCCCCCGGTGCAGCCGATCCCCACCGAGACGTAGCTCCGGTTCTCCCGGCGGTAGCGCGGGAGCAGGTAGAGCAGCAGGTCCGACAGCCGGGTCAACAGCTCCTCGTAGTCGGGCTGCTCCTCCAGGTACTCCCGGACCCCCTCGTCACGGCCCGTCTGCTCCCTCAAGCCGGGCACGAAGTGCGGGTTCGGAAGGAAACGGACGTCGAACAGCAGGTCGGTCCCGTAGGGGATCCCGTACTTGAACCCGAAGCTTACCAGGGAGACGACCATCCCAGGCTCTTCTCCCGGGCTGCCGGCGAACTCGCGGTAGATATGGGTGCGGACCTCGTGGATCGACCATTCGCTGGTGTCGACGACCATGTCGGCCCGGGCGCGCAGGTCGGCCAGGACCTCCCGCTCCCGCAGGATCCCCTCGATGACCGGCTCGTCCAAGGCCAGGGGGTGAGGGCGGCGGGTCTCCGAGAACCGGCGCACCAGCACCTCGTCCGAGGCCTCCAGGAAGACCAGCGTGACCTCGATCTTCTCGCGGTCGATCTCGGCGATCAGCCGCGGGGCCTCCTCGGCGAAGCCCGGAGCGCGGACGTCGGTGACCACGGCCATGCGGTCGTGGCCGCGCACCTGGCCGAGCGGATCGTTGAGGAACAGGCGGAGCAGTGGCAGGGGGAGGTTGTCGACCGTGTAGTAGCCCAGATCCTCGAAGGACTTGGCGACGACGCTCTTGCCCGAGCCCGACAGGCCCGTGATGACCGCCAGCTTGGCCCGCACGGCTAGGAGCCTTCCTCACGCGAGGCGGTGAGCGACTGCCGGTTGCGCTCGAGCTCGGCTTCCAGCTTGCGCGCGAACTCGCGGGCGGAGTGGTGCCCCTGCAGCTTGAGGACGTGGTTGCGAGCGGCGATCTCGACCAGGATGCTGATGTTGCGGCCGAGGGCCACCGGCATGCGGATGTACGGGACCGGGATGTCGAGGATGTCGAACAGCGTCTCGTCGAGCCCCAGCCGGTCGTACTGCCGGCCGGCCTGCCAGTGCTCCAGCTCGACGACCAGGTCGACGTTCGCCCGCTCGCGCACGGAGGCGAGGCCGAAGAGGTCCTGGACGTTGATGATGCCGATGCCGCGCAGCTCCATGTGGTGGCGCAGCGGGCCCTCGCTGAAGCCGACCAGCTCGCTGTTCGGGTAGCGCTTCACCGTCACCCGGTCGTCGGCCACCAGGCTGTGGCCGCGCGTGATCAGATCGAGCGCCGACTCGCTCTTCCCTACCCCGCTCTCGCCGATCAGCAGCACGCCGAGGCCGTAGATCTCCAGCAGAACTCCATGCAGGCAGGTCGAGGGGACGAGGTGGTCCTCCAGGAAGTAGCTGATCCCCTTGATGACGGTCGACGAGAGGGCCGTCGACGACAGCACCGGCACCTCGCGCCGCTGGCACTCGGCGAGGAATCCGGGCAGCGGATCGAGCCCCTTGGTGATGACGAACACCGGCACCGGCAGGCTGGCGATCGTCTCCAGCCTGCGGTGGCGCTCCTCCTCGTCCAGGGTCTTCAGGTACTCGGTCTCGCTCTCGCCGATGATCTGGACGCGACCCGGCTTGATGTAGGGGTAGTAGCCCGCGAAGGCGAGGCCCGGCTTCTGCACCCGCGGATGGGTGATCTGATTGTCAAGATGGGACTCGCCCGAGATGACTTTCAGGTGGAGATAGTCGAGCTCCTCGCCCAGGAGCTCGGCCACGGCAACGGATGAGATGATGCGAGGCTCCATGCTTCAGCCGCCTTCCCGCTGCAGAAAATCGTACACAGCGCCGGGGTCGTGCAGGCCGAGGATCGCCTCGGCGCGCCGCCCCCCCTTGATCCAGCGGGAGATCGTCGCCAGGATCTGAAGGTGCTCGGCCGGCGACTGGGCCGGCGAGGCCACCAGGAAGAAGAGGCGGACCGGGAGGCCGTCCACGGCCCCGAAGTCTACCCCTTCGGGCACAATCCCGACCGCCACCACGCCCTTGGACAGCCCCTCCAGCTTGCAGTGCGGGATGGCCACGCCGCCGCCGATCCCGGTGGACCCGAGCTGCTCGCGCTCCAAGAGCTTGCGATAAAGCTTTTCAGTGTCAGGCGCCACGCCCTGCCCGGCCACGCGCTCCGCCAGGGAGCGCAGCGCCTCCGCCTTGTCTGCGGCCGGCAGGTCCGGAAAGACGAGATCCGGCCGGATCAACGACCCGAGACGCAACACCGGACCCTCAGCCTCCGCCCCGTCCCGGTCAGAAGATCTGCTTCCGGTCCGTCGAGGAAGGGATGCTCAGCTCGTCGCGGTACTTGGCCACCGTTCGGCGGGCGATCTGGATCCCCTCGCGGTTGAGAATCCGCATCAGCTCGCTGTCGGAGAGCGGACGCTTCGGGTCTTCGGACTGGATGAGCTGCTCGATCTTCCGCTTGACGGTCAGCGAAGAGATGTTCTCGCCGTACTCCCGGTCGATGCCGCTGTGGAAGAAGAATTTCATCGGGAAGAGGCCGCGGTGGGTGTGCATGTACTTGTTGGACACCACGCGGCTGACGGTCGACTCGTGCATCCCGATGTCCTCGGCCACGTCGCGCAGGACCATGGGCCGCAGGTGCTCGATCCCCTTGTCGAGGAACTCCCGTTGCTGGCGGACGATGGAGGCGGCCACCTTGTAGATGGTCCGCTGGCGCTGGTCGAGACTCTTGATGAGCCAGACAGCGGAGCGAATTTTGTCCTTGATGAACTGCTGCGCTTCCGACTGCCGGCCCTCGCTGCGCATGCTCTGGAGCATCCGCCGGTAGGCGCGGCTGACCCGCAGGCGCGGCAGGCCGTCGTCGTTGAGCTGGATCACGTACTCCTCGCTGACCCGGCGGACGAAGACGTCCGGCTCGATGTAGTGGGGGCGGTCGGTGCTGAACTTGCGGCCGGGGTGGGTCTCCAGGCCGCGCACCAGCTCCACGGCCTCCTCCAGGGTGGCCAGCTCGACGCCGAGCTTCTTGGCCACGGCGGGGAACTGGCGGCGCAGGAAGAGGTCCCAGGCCTCGGACACCATGCGGCGGGCGAGCGCGTCGGGCGGCACCTCCAGGTGGTCCATCTGCCGCAGCAGGCTCTCCGGCAGGTCGGCGCAGGCGATCCCCGGCGGGTCGAAGCCGCGCACGATCTCCAGCGCCTCCTCGACCTCCTCCAGGGTGTAGCCGCACTCCTCCTGGTCGCCCATGGACCGGATCTCCTCCGGGGTGGCGACGAGAAAGCCGTCGGGATTCAGGTTGCCGATGATCAGCTCGGCGATCTCGCGCTGGCGAGGGGCGATCTCCGCCATGTGGAGCTGCCAGAGGAGGTGGTCGTAGAGGTCGGGCTCGCGGGTGAGGCTGTTCTCGATGGGCGGCTCTTCCCGCTCCTCCATCATGGAGGAGTGGCCGGAGCCCTCCCAGTAGTCGCCGAAGTAGGCGTCCAGGTCGATGTTCTCCATCGACTCGCCATGGTTGAGCTCCTCGCCGTTGCTCGGAGCCTCGGGCCGCTCCTCCTCTTCACGGGGCGCAGCCTCCTCCTCGACGACGTCCGAGCTCTCCTCGAGCACAGGGTTCTCCACCAGCTCCTGGGTGAGGAGCGTATCCAGCTCCATGCGGGTCATCTGCAGAAGCTTGATGGCCTGCTGGAGTGACGGCGTCATCACCAGCTTCTGCGCCAGTTTGAGGGAAAGTTTCTGCTCCAGTGCCATTCGGAAGGTTCTCTACAGTCTGTCGCTTTACAGGGTGAAGTCCTCTCCGAGGTAGATCTTCCGTACCTGCGGGTCCGTTGAGAGCTCCAGTGGGGTGCCGGAGCGCAGGATTTCGCCGTTGTTGATGATATAGGCGCGGTCGGTTATTTTCAATGTTTCCCGCACGTTATGGTCGGTGATGAGAATCCCGATCCCCATCGACTTCAGGTGCCGGATGATGCCCTGGATGTCGAGCACGGCGATCGGGTCGATCCCGGCGAAGGGCTCATCCAGGAGGATATACCACGGACTGAGCACGAGCGCACGCGCGATCTCGACGCGCCGCCTCTCGCCGCCCGACAGGGAATCGCCGCGGTTCTTGCGCACCTTGGCCAGCCCGAAGTCGGTGATGAGCTGGTCGATGCGCCGCTCCTGCTCGGCGTGCGACAGGTCCAGGGTCTCGAAGATGGCCCGCAGATTGTCCTCCACGGACATGCGGCGGAAGACCGACGGCTCCTGCGGCAGGTAGCTGATGCCGCGCTGCGCCCGCAGGTACATGGGCAGCTCGGTGATGTCCTCCTCGCCCAGGGAGACGCTGCCGGAGTCCGGCGAGGTCAGGCCGACGACCATGTAGAAGGTCGTGGTCTTGCCGGCGCCGTTGGGGCCGAGCAGGCCGACGATCTCGCCGGGGCCGACCTCGATGGAGACGTCCTGGACCACGGCGCGTCCGCGGTACACCTTGCGCAGGCTCTCCGTCGACAGCTTCGTGTCGCCGTTCATCCCGCCCCCGCCGCCGCGCCTTCCTTGCCCTTCACCTCGACCTTCCCATCGTCGATCCAGTAGAGGACGCGCCGCCCCTGCACCTGGTTGCCCTCCCGATCGCGCATGATCACCTTGGCGCCCGTGAACTCCACCTGGCGCTGGCTGATCCGGTAGACCGCCGTCTCCCCCTCGATGTTGCGCCCCGCCTTGGGATCGTTCAGCCGCGCCTGTCCCGAGCAGGTCATGAGCTGCGGCTTGCGCTTCTCGTCGAGCTGGACCTCCACCTTCTGGCACTGCAGGGTCTTGCCCTCCTGCTCGATCCTCACCCCCCCGGTGTAGTTCAACACCCGCGAGCCCTGCTCGTAGATCAGCTCGCTCGCCACCACCTCGATCGGCGCCCGGCTGGCCTGCGTCTCTCCGGCCGTTGCGCCGCCGGCGCCCTGCTCTGGAATCCATAGCGTTTTCACTCCCCCGCTCGCGGTGAGCCGGTCCTGCACCTGGTCGCCGCGCAGCTCCTGCGACAGCATCAGATTTTCGCCGCGCCACGAGCGCACGTCGCCGCGGAACACGAACGACGAAGGGTTCTGGCGCCAGAAGGCCTCCCGGGACTCCACCCGCACCGGCCCTTCGCCCTCGGCGAGCGGCGTCGAGGCCATGGACGCGTCGTCGTCCTGCTCCAGGACGGCGCGGACCCCGCCCTGCGCGTTCACCACCTGGTTCTCCGTGTCGTAGACGATGCGCGGAGCGTGCAGCTCCCCTTTCTCGCTCTTCACGTCCACCGGGTCGCCGAAGAACTCGGCGCGGTCCGTCTCCAGATCGAGCGTAGCGCGGTTGCCCTCCGCGCGCACCTGCGGGTCCTGGAAGACGACCTCGTTGAACAGGCTCGCCTTGACGAGCTGGCCGTCGGCATTGAAGTTGGCCAGACCGCGCTTGCCGCTCGCCTGCCGGACTCCCCCTTCGATCCCTTGCGCCGGCCGCGGCCGGACGTTCTCGCGCAGCTCCACGCCGCCGAAGGCCTCGGCCTCGCTCAGCACCCCTTCCGCCAGGATCCCCTCGACGCGCACCGCGGTCAAGGTGCGGGTGACGCCGCCGCCGGCCGTTTCCAGGGAGACGCGCTCGCGCCCGCTCCCCTCCAGGTCGACCTTGCGGACTTGGTTACCCTGGGGTTGCAGGATCACTGCCAGGTCGCGCCCGCTGAAGCGGACCAGGGCCGCGGGCTCCCCCTCCTGGACCTGCGTGCGCGCGCTCTGCCCCTTGACGTTCCACAGGGCGCGCACGAACACCAGCGAGCTCTCGTCCTGCGACAGGAAGGCGGTGATCCGCTGCGCCTGGAGGCGCTGACGGCCGCGGCGGAGCTGGGCCCCGCCCTCGATGCGCAGCAGCCGCTTCTGCCTTTCGTAGACGGCCCGCTGCGCCACCGCCGCCACCGGGTTTTCGGCCCCCGGCAGACTGTTCACCCGCGCCCGCCCCTGGAGCACGAACACCTCGGCCGGCAGGTCCACCCGCAAGCGCTGGCCGTGCGCCACGTACTGCTCGGCGTAGCGGATCTCGACCTGGCGCGGGCAGAACAGGAGCTGCCCCTTGTCGCGGATCTGGAGCTGGGCCGTGTGCAGCTCCAGCCCGCCCGGCCCTTTCAGGAAGACGTCTCCCTGCAGCCTCCCCTCGTTCGCCACCCGGTTGAAGCTGGCCTGCTTGCTCTCCACATGATAGGCCTGCCCCCTCTCGTCATACAGGGTGACGCCCACGCCGTCGAGGAACACGGTCCCCGCCTGGTCGGCGCGAATGCTGTCGCCGCGGATGCGGAAGATCGGCCGCTTGCCTTCGGTGAACGTGTAGTCGAAGTCCTCGCCGATCAGGGTGGTGCCCTGCCCCGCCCGGGTCGCCGCCTCTTCCGGCCGCGAGTCGCTGCGCTGGCCGGCCCGGCCGAACAGGAACAGGCCGGTCACCGCCGCCAACGCGAGCACCAGGCCGAGGAGGAGGAGATTGCGGAGACGAGAGATCGTCGAAGATCTACGTGCCATGGGGATTCATGATTCTATGGGTCTGCGCGTTCGCCTGGGGTTGAAACCCCAGGCTGGATCGTATCGCCCTCCGGGCGAGAAAGGGGGAATCGCTCCGCCAGGAGCGAAACAGCCCAGCCTGGGGTTTCAACCCCAGGCGTGCACGGCATCATGCATTTCACGGCGCCTCCCCCACCGCGCGGCAATCCACCAGCCGCAGCACCGGGCCTCCCCGGTAGGAGTCGTTCTCCACACAGGCGAGGACCTCGAAATGGCCGCCGAGCGCCTCGGCCCGCTCCTGCCAGCGCCAGCCCACGACCTCCACGGCCGCGCCGTCCGCGCCACGGGCGCGCGCCGACAGATGCCCTTTGCCGAACAGCCGCGGCGCGCCGTCCAGCTTCAGCGGTCCGACGCGCACGAGAGGCCGCGGATTGTCCTGGCCGAAAGGCTCCAGGCGCTGGAGCTCGGCGAGCAGACGGCTGGTGACCTGGCGGGGCTGGAGATGGAGCTCGTACTCGTGCCGCCGCGTGAGGAGCCCTTCAGACCAACGGCCGGCGGCCTCCTCCCATTCCCGCCGCAGCTCCTCCAGCTCGGAGGCCGCGACCGTGAGCCCCACGGCCTGTGCGTGGCCGCCGAAGCGGAGCATCCGCTCCTTCCAATCCACCAGGAACGAATGCAGCTCGACGCCGGGCACGCTGCGGCCCGAGCCGGTGGCGCGGTCCTCCTCCAGGGCGAGCAGCACGGCCGGGCGGTGGAAGTCCTTGGCGATCCGCCCCGCGGCCACGCCGACCACCCCCTTGTGCCAATCCGGGCTCCAGGCGACCAGGATCGGCGGCAGGGGCGAGCGCTCGGCGAACATCCGGCCGGCCTCCTCCACCACGCGCATCTCCTCGGCCTGGCGCTCGCGGTTCCAGGTGTCGAGCTCCGTGGCCAGCTCCAGGGCGCGCCCGGCGTCGCGGCTCATCAGCAGCTCCAGAGCGCGGTCGGGCTCGTGCAGCCGCCCGGCGGCGTTCAGGCGCGGCCCGATGCGGAAGCCGACGTCGGCTGCGGTGAACGGCGGCTTGATCCCGGCCTGCTGGAACAGCGCCTTGAGCCCCTGCGAGCGGGCGTGCGCCAGTGCTTCCAGACCGAGGGCGGCGATCACCCGGTTCTCCCCGCGCAGCGGCACCAGGTCGGCGATGGTGCCGAGGCAGGCCACGCGCAGCAGGGCCGACAGGTCGAGCGCCCGGCCGCAGCGGCCGGCCAGGGCCACGGCCAGCTTGAAGGCCAGCCCGGCCGCGGCCAGGTCGGGGAACGGATAGCGGCACCCCGGCTGGTGCGGATTGATGTGGATCGTCCCCGCGGGCAGATCGCACCCGGGCAGGTGATGGTCGGTGATCAGCACGCCGACCCCGGAGGCGAAGGCGCGCTCGACCGCTTCGGCCGAAGAGCTGCCGCAGTCCGCGGTGACGATCAGCGAGCACCCTTCGGCGAGCGCCCGCTCCACGTGGACCGGCTGAAAGCCGTAGCCCTCGCGCAGGCGGTGCGGCAGGATCGGCCGGGCCTCGCATCCGCAGGCCGCGAGCACCGCCAGGAGCTGGGCCGTGGCCGTGACGCCGTCCACGTCGTAGTCGCCCACCACGGCCACGCGCTCGCCCGCGGCCCGCGCCTGCAGCAGGCGGCCGACCCCCTCCTCCATGCCGGCGAGCAGGAAAGGATCGTGGAGCTGGTCCAGGGATGGCGCGAGGAACTTCCGGGCGCCCTCCCCGTCCACGACTCCGCGCCGGGCCAGCAGCGCCGCCAGCCAGGCCGGGAACCCGGCCCGTTCGAGGTCGGCGGCGGCATCCGGCACCGGAGCGGCCAACCACTCCGTGGCGGACACCCGGTCGCTACTCCTCGTCGTAGGCCCCGAGGGCGCGGAATTTGTCGTAACGGCGGGCGATCAGCTCGCCCGGATTGAGACGCGACAGCTCCTGGAGAGCGCGCTCCAGGACGTCCCCCACGCGTCGGCAGGTCGCGGCGGGATCGGTGTGCGCGCCGCCCGGAGGCTCGGGGATGATCTCGTCGACGACGCCGAGCTGCAGCAGGTCCGGTGCGGTCAGCCGCATGGCCTCGGCGGCGTCCGCCTTCCTCTCCTGGTCTTTCCACAGGATGGCCGCGCACCCCTCGGGCGAGATCACCGAGTAGGTCGCGTACTCCAGGATGTAGACGCGGTCGCCCACACCCAGGGCCAGAGCGCCGCCGCTCCCTCCTTCACCGGTGACGGTGACCACGATCGGCGTCTCGAGGACGGCCATTTCCATCAGGTTGCGGGCGATGGCTTCGGCCTGGCCCCGCTCCTCGGCGTCCAGGCCGGGATAGGCGCCCGCGGTGTCGATGAAGGTGAGGACCGGCAGCCGGAACTTCTCCGCCATCTTCATGATGCGCAGCGCCTTGCGGTAGCCCTCGGGCCGCGGCTGGCCGAAGTTGCGGCGGATCCGCTCCTTGGTGTCGCGACCCTTCTCGTGGCCGATGACCGCGACGCTGCGCCCGCGGAAGGTGGCGAAGCCGGAGATGATGGCCGCGTCATCCCCGAATCCCCGGTCGCCGTGCACCTCCACCCAGTCCTCCATCAGGTGCGCGACATAGTCGAGCGTGTAGGGGCGGTCCTGGTGGCGGGCCACCAGCGTCTTCTGCCAGCGGGAGAGGCTGCCATAGACGTCGGCCGTGGACTTCCTCAGGGTCGAGCGGAGCCGGTCGAGCTCCTTCTCCTGATTGCTCCCGGCCGGATAGCCTTCGAGCTCCTCGATCCGACGCCGGATCTCGGCCAACGGAACGTCAAACTGGGGGTCGGTCGCGGTCATCGCGTCCGGACGGTAGCAAAGGCCGGGCCATGGTGGCAAGTGAGGATTGTCGGCGCGCCGACAGACGATCTGGGCACTATTACCGATCCACCCGCGGCGGTCCCACGCCCAACCATCTTCTCCCCCCACTGTAGAGACGCCCCGTGGGGCGTCTCCTCCGATCGGTGAACGGGTCACCGGCCCGTTACTGGAGAAACCAGGGACAACCTTCCACAAGCCAGGGACGGTCCCAGATCAACCGAGGGCGGCCCTCGATCATCGCGGGGAAATGCCAGAATAAGCCAGGGATCACCCGATCCCTGCCAGGGAACACGCCATCCCTCCCAGGGATCGCCGTGTACAAGCCAGGGATCGCCTCTTCCCTACCTTGATCCGCGCTCATCCCTCCCAGGGATGAGCCCTTCCCTGCCTTATCCGCCGCCGTCCCTGGCAGGGATCACCCGTTCCCTGCCTTGTTCTACCGTTTCCCCACCTTATTCTGCTGTCGTCCCACCTTGTTCCACGATCGCCACGCCTTGATCTGCCGTCGCCAAGCCTTGATCCACGGCCGCCCCGCCTTGCTCCGTCGTCTGCAAACCTTGGTCTGCCGCCGCTCAACCTTGCGCTTCCCCTCGCACGATTTCCGGCTGCCCCAGGTTGTTCCACGACGCCCTGAGGTTTGCGAAGCGGGCAGTGGCCTCTTCCGGGAGCTGACTCAGGGCTCGACGAAGTCGAAAGAAGGCTGAACCTCCTGCGGGAGTATTCTTCGCCTCGTATGCCCGAGCCGAGGCGCCCCAACCAACTATCCGATTACGCTGTCAGGACCTTGCAGGCCCTGGCCGACGCGGGGCTCGGCAACAAGATCTCTCTGGGTGGCGTCCTGAACCTCCCCACGCTGGCTGACCGGGTCGACTTCCTTGTACGGCTCTGCGGCGCCTGGGATTTTGGGATTCTGCCGGACTGGGAAACCGTCGAGGAGATCCGCCGGCCCGAGTGGAAGGAGGCCGTGGAGGAGACGAATCTCCTGACCTCCCCGGTCTACCATCTCCTTCGCTCCTGGCACCACCTGCCAGAGCGTCCTTACCTGGGACAGCGACTCGCATACATCGACGAGGACCCTGAGCTCCAGCACGTGTGAGAGGACGTCTGGAAAGTCTGCGCGTCTCTGACATTCCCTGAACCGGAACTTTCTCTCTTCCCCTCGTCGTCTCCTCACGATATCTTTGACGGATCTCGGGAGACTCCCTATACTCGGGGCATGGCTGAGCCTGCCTGGAAGACGACGACCGGGACGCCGGAGCACGAGGCCTCAGAAGAGGTTCTGGAGGAACCCGTGCTCCTGCGCTGGGTCACACGCCCCGAGGGTGGCAGGGAGCTTCTGGAGCTTCCGTTGACACGAGAGCTGTTTCTCGATCCACAGCTCGGGGACACGATAGTGCATGGAGACTGGCACGACATCACAGCCCGCGAGATCGCGGGCATTCTGGAGAGTCACTTCCGTCCGCAGGCGGATGTTCGTGTCTTCCATGATATGAAGCACTACCTGCTGCCTCGTCGACCGGCTCCGTCGCCGGATGTCTCGGTGGTTCGCGGGCTCCGCCCGAGAAGCAGGCGGTCCAGCTTCCGAGTGACGAGAGAAGGAGTCCGCCCCTGTCTGTTGATCGAGGTGGTTTCCAATGGCGCCGAGGCGCGCAAGGCCGATCTGGAGGACAAGGTCGAGCTCTACCGGATCGCCGGGATTCCGGAGTACCTGATCGCCGACTCGCCGAGCGGCGTGCCAGGCCTGCCGTTCCAGCTTCTGGGATACCGGCTGGATGCCGAAGGCCGTTATCAACCCATGCAGCCGGATGCCGAAGGGCGCTTTCTCTCCGAGACGACGAGGGTCTGGTTCCAGGTCTCTCCCGACGGTCAACGGATCTTCCTCTTCGAGTACCCGACCGGCCGGCGGCTGCTGAACCTCACGGAGCAGGAGGAGCGGGCCAACCGCGAAGCGGAGGCCCGGAAGACGTCCGAGGAAAAGGCGCTGCGCGAGGCCGAAGCCCGGAAGGCGGCGGAAGCGGAAGTGGCACGACTCCGGGCGGAGCTCGAACGATTGCGCGGAGAGTGACTCGGGAAAGCTTCGAGCTTGCGCGGAACGATGCCAAAGCTCCATGACCCCACCAAGAAGCATTCTCCCGGCCGATCGGCTCACGCGGAAGCACCAAAAGCCATTTAGACAGCTTCAAAAACTGCCAGGGCTGTGTCAGAGCTCCCGCGGAAGCTTATCGGCGGCCTGGGGAAGCTTCCGCCGCGGTTCTGACACTCTCCGAAGGCATTTTGAAGCTTCCGCCGCACCCGCGGAACCTTCCGCCACGGTTCTGACACTGCCGGAACGCCTTTTTAAGCTTCCGCGGCACTTTCAGAACGTTCCGCCGCTGTTTTTAAGCTGGCAGAACGCGCTCGAATAGCTCCGTCCTCGTTCTCGCACACGTCAGAAGGATTGGAACATCGGACGACGCGCCTGCGCTCGGTCCAAAACGAAAGAGGGGCCCTCCGGGGCCGATTGCGAAGCGGGCAGCGGCCTCTTCCGGGAGCTGGCTCAGGGCTCGACGAGGTCGAGGAAGTCGACCCAGGTCAGGAGCTCCAGGAATACAGAGAGCTCCTCGACTGCGTGCTCGTCTCCGCCCGGGAGGATGACCGGGATAATCCGAAACGAGTCCTCCCGGGCTGCCCGCGCCAAGGCGTATTCCACCTCCCGCATTTGCCAAGCTCCGCCCCCGCTCCCAGATCTTGGGCCGATGAAGACCCCCTCCTCCCGGAGCTTGCGGGCGATGTGCTCCACGGCCGGCTTGTCGGCGCTGGCGTGGCTGAGGAAGACGTCGTAGGCGGGCATGCAGGACAGGGTGAAGGGTCGACGGCGGGGATGTCGGCGCGCCGACATCCCCGCTTCGTTCCGCGGACCTACGTCTGCGCCAGACGGTCGCTCAGGTTCTTGAGGGCGGTCCCGCGCTCGCTCCCCAACCCGGTCTCACGGGCCTCGTCCATGACCGCGCCGCGAATGCTCTCGCGCTGGGAGGGGGTGAGCGGCTTCTCGTTCATCGAAGTGACCAGCCATAGGTTCGACGGCAGACGCTTCCGGAGGACGGAACGCAGCAGCGCCTGCTCTTCGGGGCTCAGGTCTTGTGCCATAGCTCTCTCAACCTCGGCACTCGCCGAAATGTTTGGGATCTTCAAGAGAAGGGAAATCATCAACGCGCCGCGTGCAAGTGTATACCGGCTGCCCCTCCGAAGAGCACCCTTTAGGATAGGAGTCCTTGAAGGCTCTGATCCCAGTCCTTCTTTCATAAGGAGACCTGTCATGACGCGACGCCCGATCCGCACCCTCGCCCTGCTGGCCATTGCCCTTCTGACCGTCTTCGCCGCCTTCTGGCAGACCCCGCCCGCGGCGGCGGCGAACTGGACGTTCTACGCCTGCTTCACCTACTTCTCCTCCGGCCCCTGCCGCGACGTCTATCGGGACGCGAACGGCAATCTCTGGCTCTGCGCCGCCTGCGGCACCACGAGGAACCCCAGCAGCAAGACCTGCAGCCGTCTCACCGGCTCCGGCTTCTGGTGCTCGTAGCTCCCGAACGGAAAACGAAAGGGCGGGAGGAAACCGATCCTCCCGCCCTTCTGAAGAAAGAACGTCTACGACCCGGTCGTACCGATGACGATCTCCACGCGGCGGTTGCGGGCGCGGCCGGCTTCGGTGGCGTTCGGGGCGACGGGGTTCTCCTGGCCGTGGGCGAAGACGCGGACGCGCCCTTCGGGGAAGTTGACCGGGGCTTTCGCCTCCAGCCACTGCTTCACCGCGAAGGCCCGCGACTCCGACAGGTTCATGTTGCTCTGCGGGTTGCCCGAGCTGTCGGTGTGGCCGTGCACCTCGACCACCGCGCCGCTCGCCACCAGCAGGTCGCGCAGGAGCTGATCGAGCTCGCGCTCCGTCTCCGGCGTGAAGTTCGCGCTGCCGGTCTCGAAGTTGATCTGCCACGAGCGGCGGCTGACCACGTTGCGCACCTGGCCGCCTGGGGTGAAGGCCGGCTGCTCCGCCTGCGCGATGGTCGCCGACTGGCCCGAGCGCTGGGCGATCGCCTGCACGTAGGAGGTGTCCAGGATCTGTTCGACCGGGTAGTAGCCCGGCACCAGGTCCGGATACTGCGCCACCACCATGTCGCCGAACACCCGGTAGGTGGCGCCGAACAGGTTCGAGGAGCCCGGCAGCAGACCGTACAGCATCATGTTGTCGGCCAGGTTGTTGACCGAGGAACCGCCCAGCTCCACCAGCAGGCCCTGCTTGTCGCGCTCCCGCACCACGTCGAAGTACTTCTGCCAGTAGTCGGCGTCGGCGCCCGACTCGTTGTAGACCTCGGCGCTGATCTCCGCGGCCTTGCGCAGCGCGGCCGGGTTCGTCTTCACCTGGTCGCTGCCCTGGAAGATCGCCGCCAGCATCCCCTCGACGACCGGACGGTTGTCCTGCATCCACTTGTCGATGCCGATGATGGTGTTCGGCATCTGGGAGCTGTACTCCTTGGTCGAGACGATGGAGGCCAGGCCGCCCTTCCGCTGGGCGACGGTCACGTCGCCGGGGGTCCAGGTGACCACGCCGTTGACGCAGACCTTGCGGCGCTCGCCGGTGCGGCGGCCGTTCTCCACCACCGGACGGGTCTCGCAGTAGCCGGCCACGTACTTCTCCCCGGCGTCGATGTAATCCGAGGCCGCCACCCAGTTCAGGCAGTTGGGGTCGTAGGTCTGCTCGTCCGGGTTGTTGCACAGGCCGTTGTCGCCGAGCCACTTCTGGGCGATGTTCCAGTCGCCGTCGCGCAGCACGCCGGCGACCAGGCCGCCGCGCGAGGAGGCCGGGTTCTGCTTCCACTCGGGCAGGCCCATGAACTTGTCCTCGCCGCGCGAGTAGCCGGCCGAGCCGACCACCTTGGCCATGTACTCCGGCCCCAGGCGCGACAGGGTGTCGTTGAGCCCCTTGAGGAAGGTCGCGGCGCCGTCGCCCATGATGGCCACGAAGTGGGCGCCCTTCCTCGG
Source organism: Thermoanaerobaculia bacterium (assembly GCA_036380715.1). Classification (GTDB taxonomy): domain Bacteria; phylum Acidobacteriota; class Thermoanaerobaculia; order Multivoradales; family UBA5704; genus UBA5704. The sequence continues at coordinate 30,479 of DASVEF010000293.1, forward strand.
CTGCGCGTTGCCGTCCTTGAGCTCGCTGGCGAAGGCGACCAGGCCTTCCTGCATCTTGCCGACGTCGTCCTCGCGGATCAGCTTGAGGTTGACGCCGTTCTGGCACATCAGGCTCCCTTCGGTCGCCTGCTTGCCGCCGTTGGCGAACATCATCCCCATCTGTGAGTTCCAGGCCCAGTGCAGGAAGCGGACCTCGGTCTTGTCCTCGCAGCCCGGGCCGCTCCCCGGCATCGACACCTCGCGGGTGGACGCCGGCTGGACCGAGGGACCGGCCGGCAGGTCCGGCAGGTCCGCGCGCTCGGGCACCACGGACTCCCTCCCCTTGGCCGCCGGGACGACCTTGTCGAGCAGGCCCGGCGCGAAGCGGCGGATGCTGAAGAAGGCGGTGATGAGCAGCGCTATCACGATGATCGCCTTCCCGAACGGGGTGAGTTTCATTTTGAGTTTTCTCCGTTGCGCCGACAGATGTTGTCGTCGTTGAAGTCAGGGAATCACGCTAACAAGGCGGTCCTGGGCTGTCAAGGCGAAGCCGGCCTGAGGTCGGTGTCCATGCCGACCATCAGCTCGTCCATCGCGGGCCGCAGCGAATCGACGAATCGCTCGGTCTCCTCGATCTGCTCCACCACGCTGCCCATGTAGCTGGCGATCTCGGTCGCGCTGAACTGCGACGCGCTCACGCGCCCGAGGATCACTTGAAATACGTCGGCGAACGCTCCAAGTTGCGCAACGACCATCTGGTCGCGCTTCTGGCATTCGAGCAGCAGCTCCCGCTGCTTCTCCAGGATGCTGATGTGCCACTCCCGGGTACGCGCAGTGGCCGGCTCTTTCTTGGCCAGCTCCAGGAGCCGCGTGACCTTCCCGTCGATCTCTTCCAGGAGGCTGTCGATCTTCGGCGGGGCGGCCGGCGAGGGCTCCTGCTGCTGCCCCTGCCCCTGGCTCTGGCGGGCCGGCGTCTTGACGCGCTCCCAGCGGTTCGGCGCGAAGCCAGGGGGCGGAGGGGGCGGCGGCTGGGCCCCGGCCTTGGCCGGCGCGGCGTCCCCGCCGGGCTTCAGGTGGATCAGGATCTGGAGATAGCCGAGGCGCTCCCGCACGAAGTGCAGGTAGGCGGACAGCATGTAGTTGAGCTGCTGGAGGAACCCCTCCTCGGTCACGGGCTCGACCTCGGAGCGCTCGCGGAAGACGCGGGCCACGCGGTCGCGGATGTTCACCAACTGGCGGTAGGCCTGCATGTAGTCGGGCAGCAGCCCGCGCCGGATCCAGCCGGCGACCGGCGGTTCCAGCAGCAGCCCCGACACCTTCTGCTCCAGGGCCACCCGTTCCGCCTCGATCCTGGCCTCCTTGGCCTGCCTCTCCTCGTCGAGGATCTTCTTGTGGTAGCCCTTGTCCGTCGAGGCGAACAGGACCCAGCCACCGGAGCCGAGTCCCCAGAGGATCACCGGCAGCGGGTTCCACAGCGCCGCCGAGGCGGCGAGCGACACCGCGCCCGAGATCAGGTTCCCGGGGGACTTGGCCGCTCTCGCGGCGCTCTTCTTCCAGAGGGTCTTGGCGTCCAAGGCTTTAGCTCAGAGGCTCGGATAACGGGCGCGGATCTCGCCTAAAGCCGCGAGAAACTCCGGTGTCGTGGTGATGCCGTCGCGCCAGGCGAGCCCACGCTCGATGAGATTGTAGCTCTCTTTGATCTTGGCCCCGGGGATGATCTCGCCCTTCTCGTCCCGGTCCCTGCCCATGAGCCAGATCGTATCGGAGACCTCCAGGGCGGCGCTGATGTCGTGGGTGACCACGATGATGGTGTTCAGCTCGTGCATGCAGGAGACCTCGTTGAGCAGCCCGCAGACCTTGTCGACGGCGATCGGGTCGAGCCCCGAGAAGGGCTCGTCGAGCAGCAGGAAGTTCTCGCTGCACATGAACTGCTGGGCGATGGCGACCCGCTGCCGCTGTCCGCCCGAGAGCTGCGGCGGGTAGACCTTGGCGCGGTCCTCCAGCCCGAACCGCTTCAGGAATCCGTGGGCCTTCTCCTTGGCCTGAGCGCCCGAGAGCCCGGCCCGCTTCCCCGCCACGACGAGGTTGCCGAGCACGGTGCGGTGGGCGAACAGCGGGTAATGCTGCGCCACCACGCCGACCATGCCGCGCTGCACCGGCACCCCCTCCTCCCCGATCAGCACCCTCCCGGTGTCCGGCTTGTCGAGCCCGGCGAGGACGCGGAACAGGGTGGTCTTGCCGATGCCCGAGGGGCCGAGGAGGCCGACGACCTGGCCGGCCACGGCGTTCGGCCGGCGGATGTCCTTGACCTCCAGGTTGACGTCGCGCAGGATCTGATTCCCGCCCAGGGTGACCGACACGTTTTCCGCCTTGAGGATGGTCGAGCCGTGGGTGTAGTCGAAAGGTGCGGCCATGGCCTACCTCCTCTCCCGGACCAGCTCGGCGTAGGGGAAGAGCAGGCGCCCGAGCGCGCCGATCATGTAGTCCTGGAACAGGCCGACGAGCAGGATCGTGATCTGGATCGCGAACACCTCGGCCAAGTGGAAGTGCTTGTTCTGATTGAGCAGCATGGCGCCGACGCCCCCCTCGGAGCGGGAGATCCCCTCCACCATGGTCAGCATCATCCAGCCGATGGCGGCGTTCTGGCGCAGCACCTCGACGGCCTTGTCCGCGGTGCCGAGGATCACCACCTCCCAGACCACCCGCCACTCGTTCATACGCAGGGTGCGGGCGTGGTCGAACTTCTCGCGCGGGATGGACAGCACCTCGGCGGCCATGGAGGTCACGAAGAAGACGGTCATGCCGAAGACCAGCAGCCCCAGCTTCAGCGGACGGCCGCCCCCGACCATGAGGGTGAACAGGAACGTCAGCCCGATCAGGCCGAGGAACCGCCCCTTGGTGGCCGCGGCGGTGATCGGCCGGAAGAACGGCATCACGGTCAGATAGGAGAGCGCGAGCGAGATCACCACGGTCAGCGCCAGCGCCTGCAGGTTCAAGGTGAAGCTGGTCCACAGCTCGCGTCCGAGCCCCTGGGTGAACCAGAGAGAGTGGAACGCCCGTCCCACCTCGTCCGGCTGCGGCAGCACAGGGAAGGGCGAGTTGATCCAGATCAGCAGCGCGATCGCGACCTGGAAGAGGATGATGATCCTCAGGGTCGTGCGCGAGATCACCCGGTTGGGCACGAAGGCCGAAACGAAGTCCAAGGTCGGTTCCCTCCTCGACGGGGGCAGAGTGTACCCCAGAGTGAGCCCTCACCCCCCCGGCCCCCCTCACCCATCCGCACTCCCATCCCCCGGGAGAGGGGGGAGAGCTGCTCTTGGAGGTTCCCCCTCTCCCGGGTGGGCGTGAGTGCGGGTGGGAGAGGGGGTTAGGGGGTGAGGGTCCGCAGGGGGTCTGCCTGAAACTTTTCAGCGTCTGCTGACATATAAGGGGTGAGGAGATGGACCGCCATGAAACCGAGGATCGCTCTCGCTTTTGCCCTGTTCGCCCCCCTGGTCACAATCACGGCGTCCGCCCGCGCAGTCCCCATGGAGCAGATCCCGAGCCCCCGGCCGGGCTGGGCCGTGGATCTGACCGGCACCCTCACACCCGAGGCCCTGCGCGAGCTCGACCGGCTCGGCGACGAGGTCAAGGCACGGAACGGCGCCGAGATCGCCGTGGTCGTGGTCGGCTCGACCGACGGCGAGCAACCGCGTGCCTACGCCACACGCCTGGCCAACGCCTGGGGGATCGGGAGCGCGGAGGCGGACAACGGCCTGCTCATCCTCGCGGCCCTGGACGACCGGGCCGCCGAGATCGTCCTCGGGACGGGCGTCGACAGCGCGCGCAGCCGGCAGGAGGCCGACGAGATCATGCAGGGGGAGATGGTGCCGCGCTTCCGCGCCGGCGACCCCTCCGGAGCGCTCCTCCAGGGAGCGAGAGCCTGCGCCGCCCGTATCCTGGACGGCAGCGAGCAGCTCAAGACCGGCACGGCGTCCTATTCCACGGCTCCGCCGAAACCTGAATCTGCCGCATACCTGACGGGCGAGCCCGTTCGGAGAGATGCCGGCGGCGCGGGCCTGCTGCCCTGGCTGCTCTCTCTCCTCCTGGGCGGCTTCGGTGCGCTGGTCTACTTCGTGGCGCGCGTCCCCCGCTGCCGCAACTGCCGGATCAAGATGCTCCGCCTGGACGAGGAGGCGGACGACGCCCATCTCACTCCAGCCCAGAGGTCCGAGGAGCGCGTCGGCAGCGTACGTCACGACATCTGGTCGTGCCAGCAGTGCGGGGAGATCACCCACCGGTCCTCGTCGAGCTTCCTGTCGGGCTACAAGGATTGTCCGCAATGCGGCGCCAGGACCAAGGCCTCCTCCTCCACCGTGTTGGAGGAGGCCACGTACACGAGCGGCGGACTGGTCAAGGTGGACGAATGGTGCGAGCACTGCGACTACCGCGGGTCCCACCGCTACAGCACGCCGCGGCTCGTCCGGCGCGATGACGACAACTGGAGCAGCTCCTCGTCGGGTTCCAGCTCCTCTTCGTCCTGGTCGTCGAGCTCCTCTTCTTCTTCCAGCTCCAGTGGTGGCTCGGGCTTCGGAGGCGGAAGCTCGTCAGGCGGAGGGGCGAGCGGGCGGTGGTGAGGCGGCGGCGTCTGCTGTGAGATAATTGTGCAACTTCTTGAGGATTCCTATGCCATTGAAGCTGTCCGCTGTCGTTCCCGTCCTGCTCGCCGCCGTTCTCGTTCCTCTCCCCGGCCACGCCCGGACGGCCTCCCTGGTGCGGGACATCAATACCCGCATCACTTCGGGGACCAGCTCTTCTCCTTACCAGGTTACCCCGTTTCGGGACAAGGTCGTCTTCGAGGCGACAGAGGCCAGCTCGGGCGGTGAGATCTGGGTGAGCGACGGTACTGAGAGCGGCACGGAGATGCTCCGTGACGTCTGTCCGGAGTCCTGCTCCTCCGTTCCCCTGATCCTCGGCACCACGAGCAGGCTGGTCTTTTGGGCGAGCTCTTCCGAGGGTGAGGGTAGCGAAACGGGCACAATCTGGCGTTCAGACGGAACCCGGCAAGGCACATTCCCGCTGAGTCCCCAGGTCGCTTTCCACCAGCGGGTGCTTCACGAAGAGTACGCGTTTCTTGGCGATCTCCTGTTGTTCGAGGGTTGCGATGCGATAGAAGGGTGCGGCCTCTGGCGAACCGACGGAACCTCCGAGGGTACTGTCCTTCTGCAGGAATTCCCCCGGCCTTTTGAGCCTCAGCCCTACGCTCTCACGGCCGCCGGAAACCAGATCTTCTATCTGCTCGACAGTCCTGAGAACGTCGCGCTCTGGCGCACGGACGGCACCACGGCCGGCACGGTACAGCTCAAGGTCTTCGAAAGCGGAGACCCCGAGGAGATCACGGTTGCGGGAGGCAGGATCTTCTTCTTATGGTACTCGGCAAGTCGGAAACAGGAGCTGTGGACGAGCGACGGGACGCGGGCTGGTACCCAGGCGTTGGCACGGTTCGAGCCTTTTGAAGTTTTAGGGTCCAACAGGAAGATCCACGCGTTCGCGAATCGGGTCTATTGGTTGGTGAACGACAGAATCCACGGGCAGGAGATATGGCGCAGCGATGGCACTCCCCAGGGCACCCGCCGGATCACGGAGCTCGCCTTTGCCGAGCCGTTCGGTCACAGTCCCTCATTCCCCCTTGCCGCAGAGGCTGGAAGCCGCTTGGTTTTCACGGTGACAGATGGCACGGCTTTCCGGCTCTGGTCGACCGACGGCAATCCAGCCTCGACGTCCTTGATCCATAGCCTCTGTCCCGGAGGTTGCCAGTCCCTTCCTTCCGACCTGTGGTCTCTGGTCTCGCTGGGGACGAGGGCTCTCTTTCTGGCCGAGGACGCGGCTCGGGGCCGGGAGCTGTGGAGCACCGACGGCACTGCGGCCGGCACCCGCATCATCCGCGACCTCTGCCCTGGCCCTTGCTCCCTAGAGATTGAGAGACTGCAGCCGCTGCCGGGAGCTTTCGCGTTCGTGGCCGAGGAGAGCGGGAAGCCGCTTCAGCTCTGGCGTACTGACGGGACTGTGGCGGGGACCCATCCTCTGACCAGCTTCACTCGGGAGACCAGCGCAGTCTATACGTTGACCCGGATCATCGCCGCCGGACAGAAGATCTTCTTCATAGGCGCCAACCGCTACGGTGAGGAGCTGTGGGTGATCGACGCCCGTCAAGTGCGGATGGTGGCGGACATCGGCCGGCCGGAGTCCTCCTCGGAGCCGAAGGATCTGGTGCCGTTCGGAGACACCCTCTTTTTCACAGCCACCGGCGGGGTCTTTCAGAGCTCAGGGACATTCGAGACCACTTTTACAATCCGCGGGGACTCTTCGATCCCAACCATCCCCTGGATCGCTGCCACCGCTTTAGGGCGGCTTTTCTTCGCACAGGGGAGGGACCTCTGTAGCGCGCTGAGCGCGACGGGAGCCGTGGTGCGGCTCACCAGCCTGCAGAACGGCAGCATCGGCTCCCTGCCTGTCGAGCTGAACGGCCGGGCCTACTTCAAGGTCGTGCCCTTTTCCGGGGCTCCTGAGTTGTGGCAGACCGACGGCACGCCGCAGGGCACGTCGAAAGTCGCGACCCTGCCTCTATCCTCCCGGTTTTACGGCCCGGTCTCTGTGGGTTCCCAACTTTATCTCAGCGGCGTCGACGCGACCGGAGCCCACACGATCTGGGTGAGCGACGGAACGGCGGCAGGGACGCGCAAAATCCTCGATATCCCGAACGAACAACAGTTCCAGGAGGAGTGGTCGTTCCGCCGTGCCGGTGGCTCTGTCTTCTTCGCCACATACGGTCCCTACCGCTCGGTCTCCTATCTGTGGAGGACGGATGGCACAAACGAGGGAACCTACCGCCTGGACGAATCCACGGGCTTCGAAGCTCTCGGCGATTCCACGGAGTACATGGGGCAGCTCTACTTCCTGGCCGACGGAGGGGATTGGGGGATCGGGCTGTGGACCTCGAACGGCACCGCCGCGGGGACGCTCCTCTTCAAGGAGGCGATTCTGCCGCGAGCCCGCCTTCGCGAGCTGCCGAAGCCCGGACACATCGCCGTCTTCGCCGGACGGCTCTTCTTCGCCGCCAGTATCCTTGGCGAGGGCGTCGAGCTCTGGTCGAGCGACGGCACCGTCGCGGGGACCACGCTCGTGCGGGACATCTTCCCGGGGCCGCACTCCTCCAAGCCGGCTTGGCTCACAGTCGCCAGCGATCGGCTCTTTTTCGCGGCGAACGACGGCGTCCACGGGGTCGAGCTCTGGGAGACCGATGGGACCACGGCCGGCACCCGCATGGTCCAGGACATCGCGTCGCTGGCGTCCTCGTCATATCCTGAACGCCTGACCGCAGCGGGAGACCGCCTATACTTCACGGCCGATGACCGGCTCGTCGGCCGCGAGCTTTGGGTCCTCCCCCTCGCCGGCCTAGCCGGCTGCCAGTCCTCCCCCACCCGCCTCTGCCTCAGCGGCGGGCGTTACCAGGTCGAGGCCTTCTGGCGCGACTTCCAGGGGCACGCCGGCCGCGGCCAAGCGGTCTCCCTAACGCCGGACACCGGCTACTTCTGGTTCTTCGACGACTCCAACGTCGAGACAGTCGTCAAGGTGCTCAATGGGACAGGAACGAACGGCCATGTCTGGGTCTTCTACGGAGCCCTGTCCAACGTCGAGTACACGCTGAAGGTGACCGACACCCAGACCGGTCTGACGCGGCACTACTTCAACCCACTGAGGCAGTTCGCCAGCGTAGGGGACACCCACGGCTTCGGACCACTGGGCGCCTACTCCTCCTCCCCCGCCCCTTCGACCGCCGCGCCCTCCCTGCTGCCTCTGGTGGCGGAGCGGACCGATCCCGCCGCCGCGACCGGCGTCTGCCAAGCGGGCGCCGAGCGCCTCTGCCTCAACGGCAACCGCTTCGCCGTGGAGGTCTCCTGGAGGGATTTCCAGAACCGGACCGGCAAGGGCAAGGCCGTGGGCCTGACCGCCGACACCGGCTATTTCTGGTTCTTCAACGACGCCAACGTGGAGCTGGTGACCAAGGTGCTCGACGGGACGGACCTCAACGGCAAGTACTGGTTCTTCTACGGAGCGCTGTCCAACGTCGAGTACATGGTGACCGTCACCGACACACAGACGGGGAGGATCAAGACCTACAGGAACCCGCGCGGCCGTTTCGCCAGCGTCGGGGATACCCAGGCGTTCTGAGCGGACCAGGAAAGAATCATCATGATCAGATCTTTTCGACTCCTCTGGGCTCTCCCCCTCTCCCTGGCCCTGGCCGCGCCCGCGTACGCCGGCACGGCGGAGCTGCTCCGGGACATCCAGGACCAGAGCCCCCCATCTTCCACTCCGATTCCCGAGATCCGGCCGCTCTTCGCCGTCAGAGACAAGGTCGTCTTCGTCGCAGCTCCGAGCGCGGGCCAGCCGGCGGTCTGGGTGAGCGACGGCACCGGGCCAGGAACCCGGGTCCTCGCCAACACCTGCCCGACCATGGATTGTGGATACGTCCCAGAGATCGTAGGGGTCGTGAATGACCTCGTGTTCTGGGTGGCCCCCTTTCAGAGGAACAGTCCATTCCGGTTGTGGAGATCCGACGGGACCAGGGCGGGAAGCTTCGCTCTGACGCCCATCGATCCGCCCCTGGAGATCGGATACGCTTCCGACGGGTGGTCAGTCTCTCTGGCGAACCGAGGGCTCTACTTCGGCAGTTGCACGACGGAGCGCGGGTGCGAGCTGTGGCACAGCGACGGTACTGTCGCGGGCACGCGCTTGGTGAAGAGCTTCGGAGCCGAGGGTTCATTCCACGGCATGCGCTTCATCCAGAACCGGCTCTATTTTTTCCTCGGCTCCAACCTCTGGGTTTCCGACGGCACGGCCGCGGGAACCGTCCGGCTCCGCACTGTGAGCTATCCGCGCCTGCTCACTCCAGCGGCGGACCGGCTCTACTTCCTCGCCGAGGACAGCAACGGCCGGCAACTCTGGGTGAGCGACGGCACGTCTCAGGGGACACGTCCCCTGACCCAGATCTCATCCCAGGAGGCCTTCGACGACACCTCTTGGATCAAGGCTTCCGGCAACCGGGTCTACTTCGTGGCGAACGACGTCGTCCACGGCTATGAGCTCTGGCGCAGCGACGGCACGCCACAGGGAACCCGGCCCATCACCAACTTCGGGTATTACCGGGCGCTCTGGGCAACGAACCTCGCGGACCTGGAGGAAATCGGAAGCCGGGTGGTCTTCGCGGCCACGGACGGCATCACGGGCAACCGGTTGTGGACCACCGACGGAAGGCCCGAGTCCACGGCCCCCCTCACGAGCGCCTGTCCAGCCGGGTGCAACGCCAGCTCTCTGGTCAAAGTCGGGGGGAAGCTCCTCTTCCTCAGCAACGACGAGGTCTGGAGCACCGACGGCACGGCCGCAGGGACTCGCAGGGTGTGGGCTCGAGGCTGCTTTCCAGAAAGCTGCCCCTTGTCGGGCCTGCTGCAGCCGCTCCTCGGCAAAGCGGTCTTCACAGGCAGAGACTCCCATGGGTTCGAGCTCTGGTGGACCGATGGCACAGCGGCAGGGACGAAGCGGCTCACCGACATGCCTGTGGGCCAGCCTTCGTCGGGTCTCGTGCCGAGCGGCCGAAGGTTTTTCTTCACGGGCAGCAGCCCCTATGGCGAAGAGATCTGGGTGACCGATGAGCAGAGAGAGACCCGGCTGGTGACGGACACTCTGCCCTGGGCACCGGGGTCCGATCCCACCGAGCTCGTAGCGGCCGGCGACCGCCTCTTCTTCCGGGCCTGCGAAGGGGAGCACAACGGACTGTGGTCCACCACCGGGCTCCCGCAGACCACGGTCAAGGTCAAAGATTATTTCGACAGTTGCTACTTCACTCCCCCCGCCTATCCTCGGGCGATCGGGGAACGGTTGCTCTTCTTCCGTGAGGTCGGACCTACGCGGCTCTGGAGCACGGACGGCGGGGAGCCCGTCCTCCTGGTCGATACCGCGGCGTCGGGCGAGCATGAATACCTGAGCCACTTCGCCGCCGTTTTTCAGGGACAGCTTCTGTTCACCCGGCAGGTGGGTAGCCGGCTCGCGGTATGGAAGAGCGATGGCACGCCGGCGGGCACCTCCGAGGCTTTCGTTCTTCCTTCCGAGCTGGACGGAGCCGACGGCCTCACTCTCGCCGGCGACGAGATCTATTTCATCGGCTATAAGGCAGGAACCGCCAATGTGTGGCGAACCGACGGTACCCTGGCCGGCACGCGGAAGGTCTCGGAGGGGGCCTATGTCGGTGTGGACTCCTCATTCACCCGCGCCGGCTCTAGGGTCTTCTTTGTGGCGGGCGACGGGCTCTGGAAGACCAACGGAACGCTTGCGGGCACGGTCCGGGTGCGGGAGCTGCCCGGAGATACACTGACCGACTTGACCGAATTTCACGGGCACCTCTACTTCTTTGCTTCCGTTCAAGGAGAGATGGCCCTTTGGCGCTCCGACGGAACCGAAGCAGGAACCATGGCCTTGCATATGTTTCCCTACCGGAGAGACGCGTCGGAACCGCCCGTGGCCGACCTCACGGTTTTCGCCGGGCGTCTCTTCTTCTCCGCGGACGACGGGGCCCATGGCGACGAGCTTTGGACGAGTGACGGCACGGCGAAAGGGACCCGGATGGCCCTGGATATCCTCCCGGGGGCCTTTTCATCCCGCCCCAGAGAGCTCACAACGGCCGGGGGGAAGCTCTTTTTCTCGGCGAACGACGGAATCCATGGCACCGAGCTCTGGGAGAGCGACGGGACCGAGGCAGGCACCCGCATGGTCCAGGATCTCGCGCCGGACGTCGCTTCGTCCTCTCCCGAGCACCTCACCGCGGGGGGGCGCCACCTCTACTTCTCGGCCGACGACGGAATCTCCGGCCGTGAGCCGTGGGCGCTCGACCTCACGGGTCCGGTCAGTTGCCAGCCCTCCTCGACCCGCCTCTGCCTGAGCGGCGGGCGCTACCAGGTCGAGGCCTTCTGGCGCGACTTCGAGGGGCACGCCGGCCGCGGCCAGGCCGTCTCCCTGACTCCGGACACCGGCTACTTCTGGTTCTTCAACGCCTCCAACGTCGAGACGGTCGTCAAGGTGCTCGACGGCCGGGGCTCGAACGGCCACGTCTGGGTCTTTTACGGAGCCTTGTCCAACGTCGAGTACACGCTGACCGTGACCGACACCCAGACCGGTCTGACGCGGCACTACTTCAACCCGCTGAGGCAGTTCGCCAGCGTGGGAGACACCCACGGCTTCGGGCCGCTGGGCGCCTACTCCTCCTCCCCCGCGCCGTCGGTCGCTGCGCCCTCGCTCCTGCCCCTGGTGGCGGAGCGGACCGACTTGACCGCCGCGACCGGCATCTGTCAAGCGGGTCCTGAGCGCCTCTGCCTCAACGACAACCGCTTCGCCGTGGAGGTCTCCTGGAGGGACTTCCAGAACCGGACCGGCAAGGGGAAGGCCGTGAGTCTGACCGCCGACACCGGCTATTTCTGGTTCTTCGACGACGCCAACGTGGAGCTGGTCACCAAGGTCCTCGACGGCCGGGCCAGCAACGGCAAGCACTGGTTCTTCTACGGAGCGCTGTCCAACGTCGAATACACGGTGACCGTCACCGACACGCAGACGGGGAGGATCAAGACCTACACGAACCCGCGCGGCCGTTTCGCCAGCGTCGGGGACACGCAGGCGTTCTGAGCACTCCCGTGAAACGTTTTCGATGCTACTGACAATTAGAAAGGAGTGATATCTTCCCGGTACACCTGGAGGCCCTCTTTGTGAAAAAGTCGTCTCTGCCTGGAATCTTCCTGTCCCTCGCGTTCCTCGTTCTCCCCACGGCATCTGCCCACGCCCAGACCGCCAGCCTGGTACGGGACATCAACCCGGCCGATGGGTCGTTCCGCACTGCCAGCCCATACCTGCTGGCTGCCCTCCAGGGAAAAGTCTTCTTCGTCGCGGAAGACGAGAGCTCGGGCAATGAGCTGTGGGTGAGCGATGGCACCTCGGTCGGCACCATGATGCTGGCAGATGCCTGTCCGGGCTCGTGCGGCTCGGAGATCCGGATTGTGGGTACTCTGAACGGGATCCTCTTCTGGATGGCAAGGCTCGCGGACTCTCCCGCTCAGCTATGGAGATCCGACGGGACTCGGGCAGGAACCTATCCCCTCGCATTTCGCGTCTCGCAGGACGAGGATCTGGATGGCAACCCGCGACTGGTTTCAGCTTTCTCCAGAGGGTTCCTTTATTTCTCGGTCTGTCCTCCGGACGAGACCGGCTGCGAGCTCTGGCGCAGCGACGGGACCCGGGAAGGGACACAGAGGGTCAAAGACATCCCGGTGGGGGCGTCGAGCCTCTTCATCTCCGAAATGACCGCCGACTCCGGCCGGATTTTCTTCCTTACTTACAGCGCAACTTACGGCGGACACTTGGACGACTGGACCGTCTGGGTCAGCGACGGAACGGCCGAAGGGACCCGCTCCGTGAAGTCTTTTGAGACAGTGCGCCTCGAGCGGCTGACCGCCGCGGGCGGGCGGCTCTTTTTCGTCGCCTGGACTCAGGAACTGGGAGGCCACGAGCTCTGGACCAGCGATGGCACCGGCCCGGGTACAAGGTCCCTCACACAATTCGCGCCGAGCCGCCCTTTCGGAAATGACTACGAGTTCGAGGACTTCTCTTTCAAAGTCTTCGGAGGGAGCGTCTACTTTCCGGCGGACGACGTCACCCACGGCATAGAGATTTGGCGCAGCGACGGCACGCCGCAAGGGACCCGGCGGATCACCGAGTTCGGCTTCGACCGTCCGGTCGTGAACCGCTGGACCGCTTTCGAGGTGGGCGGCCGGATCGTGTTCTCCGCCTATGACGGCCTGACCGAAAACCCGTACTGGACCACGACGGGCACTCCCGAATCCACGGCTCCGCTGACCGCTTCCTGCGGCACGGGCTGCACCGTCGAGCTCTCTTCCCTCAGAAAAGTCGGACAGCGGCTCCTTTTCGAAGGCAACGACCCGGTGCATGGGCGGGAGCTCTGGAGCACGGACGGCACTTCGGCGGGGACCCGGCTGGTCCTGGACGCCTGCCCGGGAGACTGCGATTCACTCAGCTCCTATGTCGCCAATACGGGCGACGCGCTCTACTTCTCCCCCCATAGCGGAGAGCTCTGGCGCAGCGATGGGACCTCGGAGGGGACACGGCGCGTCGCCTCCCTCGGTCGCGACGGCTTCTTGTCAGGGGGGGGCGAGCTCCAGGTCGCCGCGAGCGGCTCCAAAGTCTTTTTCACTGTCGAGGGCTTCACCTACGGATCTCAGCTTTGGATCGCCGAGCCCGGCCGGGGAGCGCGGCTCGTGACGGTCATCGGCAACAGCGGCCCGCAGTCGGATCCCGACGACCTCGTCGCCCTTCAGGACCGTCTCTACTTCACGGCCTGCAACGGCCCCAGCCAACCGATCTGGGAGAGCCACGGATCTCCGGAGACGACGGCGCCGGTGCCCTCCACCGAGACGGGGCTCTTTTGCAGAGCCGACGCAGATTTCCATACCCTGGTTCCTTCTGGAAACCTGCTCTTCTACCTGCGCAGGGATCAGGGGGACTCCCTCTGGAGGACGGACGGCACGGCGGCCGGCACGGTCCAGCTCACGACCTTTCCGGTCAGCTTTCCCGTCGCGCATGCGGGCAAGCTCTTCTTCGTGGTCTCCACGTACCCGAGTTACGCGCTCTGGAAAAGTGACGGTACGCCGGGTGGCACGGTCCTGGTGGCCTCGTGGGACGACTATCCGGCCCTTCTGACCTCCACCGGCCCGGATCTATACTTCATTGTCCGCGATGAGATTTGGCGCAGCGACGGTACCCCCCAGGGCACCCGGAAGGTCGCGGGGCCCCTGTCCATTTCTCCTCCCTTCGTCCGGATCGGCTCCCTTGTTTTCTTCATCGCAGACTCTTATGGCGCGGGAAGAGAGGTCTGGAGGACAGACGGCACGGAGACCGGAACGAGCCTGCTGGTCAATGCCGATGGCACATTTGCCCACTCGTCTCCATCGGGCCTGACAGCTTTCCAGGGGAACCTCTACTTCTTCGCCCGGACGCCGAACGGGAAGGAGGGCCTCTGGCGATCCGACGGCACGTCCACCGGGACGGTCGTGCTCGCGGAATTCAGGCTGGACCCGAGATCAGATCTCTTCGATCCCCGCCCGGTTCATCTCACCGTCGCCGCGGGAAGACTCTTCTTCGTGGCCGACGACGGCGTCCACGGCCTGGAGCTGTGGACGAGCGACGGCACCGCCGCCGGGACGGTGCTGGTGCGCGACATTTACGCCGGCTTCGGGAGCGCGCGGCCGTGGCAGCTCACCGCCGCCGGGGGCCGGCTCCTCTTTGCCGCCCATGAGCCGGTCCATGGCTTGGAGCTGTGGCAGAGCGACGGCACGTCGGCCGGCACCCGCCTGGTGCAGGATCTGGCGCCCCTGAGCGGCTCGTCCAATCCGGATCATCTCACCGTGGCGGGGGACCGCCTCTTCTTCGTGGCGGATGACGGGGTCGTCGGGCGCGAGGTCTGGTCGCTCCCCCTCGCCGGGCCGGCCGGCTGCCAGCCCTCCCCCGTCCGCCTGTGCCTGAGCGGCGGGCGCTATCAGGTCGAAGCCTCCTGGCGCGATTTCCAGGGCCGCACCGGCCTGGGCCAGGCGGTCGCCCTGACCGCGGACACCGGCTACTTCTGGTTCTTCGACGACTCCAATGTCGAGACCGTGGTCAAGGTGCTCGACGGGACCGGCTCGAACGGCCACGCCTGGGTCTTCTACGGAGCCCTGTCCAACGTCGAGTACACGCTGACCGTGACCGATACGCAGACCGGGCTGGCGCGGAGGTACTTCAATCCCCTGCGGCAGTTCGCCAGCATCGGCGATACGCGCGGCTTCGGGCCGCTGGGGGCCTTCTCCTCGTCCCCCGCCCCCTCGATCGCCGCGCCCTCGCTCCTGCCCCTCGTTGCGGAATGGACCGACTCCGCCGCCGCGACCGGCGTCTGCCAGCCGGGCGCCGAGCGCCTCTGCCTGAACGACAACCGCTTCGCCGTGGAGGTCTCCTGGCGGGACTTCCAGAACCGGACCGGCAAGGGCAAGGCCGTGGGCCTGACCGCCGACACCGGCTATTTCTGGTTCTTCGACGACGCTAACGTGGAGCTGGTGACCAAGGTC
>DASVEF010000294.1:0-29630 GCA_036380715.1 Thermoanaerobaculia bacterium
GCTACGCAAGACTCGCTTCCGGTGGGTGGCCACCCTTGCCGGGTAGGATTTGGACCTACCGGGTCCACTACGAAGGGTTTCAGGTTCTGTCTACTGCATTTTCCTTCCTCCCTTCCCAGGCTTGGCCTGGCGCGAGGCACCTCCCTCCGGCGCCCCAGGCGGCACGATTCGAGGTGTCGCCCCTCCGGGGCTCGGGGGAAATGGATGCCTTTCCTCCCCGGGGCTGACGCCCCGGGCTACGTGCTGCCGCCCCCTCCGGGGGCTGGGTTGGTGGCCTGTGGGACGCGGAATCGGGGCTACGAAGGGTTCCGGCAGGCGGCGCCGTTCGGGTCAATCCGGCAGCCGGCGTCACCGGAGCCCGCGGGCGCCCGCGCAACCGTTCGGGTCGAGCCGGCAGCCGGCGTCGATGTCCTCGGCGGCTCCGGAGGCGTTGTCGCAGCCGTTCGGGTCGAGGCGGCAGCCATTGTCTCCTTGAGTCCCCGCGCAGCCGTCCGGGTCGATGTGGCAGCCGGCCTCGGCCCAGAGGCTGGTGAGCCAGCCCCAGAGGCCGGCCAGGGCCTGGGCGGCGGCCTCGCGGTCGGGTTCGGTCTTCGGGCCGGCCGCGGAGGCGCCCCAGGGCGCGATCAGGGCGAGCGACAGGACGAGGACGGCGAGGCGGCGGGATTGGGGCATGGGCGGCTCCTTGGGGACAGGCTCTACTTCAGAGGGTGCCACGGCGCGGCTGCGGGGAGCCTCTCCCTCTCCTGGTGCTCCGGGCACCGGGGACGCCCCTCCTGGGTTCCGCTCACGGCATCCTTCCCGCAGAACAGCCGGAAGGGCACCGCGTCCCAGGTGCAGCGTTTCTGGTGCTTGTGCTCGTATTCCATGGCATCCCAGTGCCACGGTTCGGGGAAGCGGGAGTGGAAGAACATCGCCTTGATTCTACCCTCGCTTGCGCGGAGGTTTCTTGGCGGCCGCGGGTTTTTCCGCGGCGGGCGGCTCGTCCCCCAGCTCGCGGAGGACTTCGAGGGCGAGCTCGCGGATGGTCTTTTTCATGGACTCTCTCGACTCGGCCTTGAGGAGGGGGGCGACTCCCGCGAGCATGGTGCGGAGCCTGCGGGCGGCGGGGCTGGCGGTTTCGGGGTCGGGCCGTTCGGGGTAAAGGAACTCGAACAGCTCGGCGTATTCGAGGCCCATGGCGCGGCCGATCCCGAGCAGGAGCTCGTGCCGCAGCTCGACCTGGCGGCTGAAGGCGCGGGTGACCGTGCTGGTGGGCAGGCCGAGCCGGCGCTCCAGTTCGCGGTTGGACAGCCCGAGCATGCGGACCAGCATCTGGAGCGTGTCGAGCGTGCGCTCCACCTCGTCCTTGTCGCGGCTCATGGGACCAATATATCCGTTGAGGCGGACGGGCGCACGCCGGGTTCTCGCGGTGGGGACGTCCGGGCGAACGGGGGGAACAGCGATTCGCGCGGGGGGAAGGCGGGTCCGGGCGGGGAGGCACGTCCGGGAACGAGTCCGAACGTCGCTACCGCGCGAACGG
This sequence comes from Thermoanaerobaculia bacterium, assembly GCA_036380715.1. Classification (GTDB taxonomy): domain Bacteria; phylum Acidobacteriota; class Thermoanaerobaculia; order Multivoradales; family UBA5704; genus UBA5704. The sequence goes on from DASVEF010000294.1 coordinate 1,520, forward strand.
AGCTTCACCCCGTCCGCCCGGACGGTTCTCCCGAGTGGGGAGCTGCGCGTCCCCGTGTGTACGGACCTCCTCCCGGTCCACCCGGAGCGCCGCCCCGTCCGGACCGGCCTTCCCCCCGCGCGAACCGGGCTCCTCCCCACCCGCCGCCGGCTTCGCCCCCGCGATCCGAGTTGGAAATGCAACTCCGCGCGGTTTCGCGCGTTGATAGCGGATGGACCTGACATCCATCGGAGGACCCGCATGGACAAGCTCCTCTTCGATCTCCGCTCCGCCGCCCGCGCCCTGGCCGCCCGCCCGGCGTTCACCGTGGTCGCGGCCCTGGCTCTGGCGCTGGGGATCGGCGCCAACACCGCCATCTTCAGCGTCGTCCACGCCGTGCTGCTGCGGCCTCTGCCCTACCGGGACGCGGAGCGACTGGCCTGGATCACGGCCAAGGTGCCGGAGCTCGACATGGAGATGGTCGCGGGCGCCGACTATCTGGAGTGGCGCGATGCGAGCCGGACGCTGGCCTCCATCGCGGCCTACGACGACTCCGCGCGCTTCACCCTGAAGAGCGCCGAGCAACCGGAGCGCATCGACGGCGCCCAGGTCTCCGCCAGCTTCCTGCCGACGCTCGGCGTCGAGCCGGCCCAGGGGCGGGGCTTCCTGCCCGAGGAGGAGAAGCTGAACGCCGGCCGTCCGGCCGTGCTGAGCCACCGGCTCTGGGAACGGCTCTTCGGCGCGGATACCCCCCTGCAAGGGCAGACGGTCCGGCTCGACGACGACGTCTACACCGTGGTCGGGGTCCTGCCGCGCGGCTTCCTGTTCCCGCGCAACGCCGAAGTGGACCTCCTGGTGCCCCTGGTCTTCGACGAGGCGGTGGAGCGCGGCCGGCGCCGGATGATGCTCGTGCAGACGATCGGCCGCCTGAAGCCGGGGGTCTCCCTGGCGCAGGCCTACGCCGAGCTGAAGACGATCCGCGACCGGTCGGTGGCCGCCGCGAACGAGGCCGACGAGCGCGCCGGCGGAAGCGCTCCTGAAGGACCGGCTCCCGGCGGACCTCCACCCGGCCCGGGAGGACCGGGAGGACCGGGCGGCAGGCGGATCCAGATCGCGGTCGACGGGCCGGGCGGACCTCCGGGCGGCGGACCCCGAGGCGGTCCCGGCGGACCGGGAGGGGGGCCTCCGCGCCTGCCCGAGCCCATCCTCCAGGTCACGACGCTGCGCGAGCACCTGGTGGGGGACGTCCGGCCGGCCCTGCTGATGATGCTCGGCGCCGTGGGTCTCGTCCTGCTGATCGCCTGCGCCAACGTGGCGAACCTGCTGCTCGCGCGCGCCACCGCGCGGCGGCAGGAGATCGCGATCCGCGCCACGCTCGGGGCCGGCCGCTGGCGGATCGCCCGGCTCCTTCTCACGGAGAGCGGGCTGCTCGGCCTGCTCGGCGGCGCCTGCGGCCTGGTGCTGGCCTTCTGGATGGTCCCGCCGCTGGTCGCCCGAATGCCGGCGGACCTCGCGAGCGGGCTGTTCCGCCAGACCGAGATCCAGATCGACGCCGTGGTGCTGGCCTTCACTCTCCTCCTGTCGCTGGCGACCAGCCTGCTGTTCGGGCTCGCGCCGGCGTTCTCCGCGGCCCGCTTCAATCTCACCGAGCCGCTGAAGGAGGGGGCGCGCGGCGGGTCTCACGCCGCGCGCCGGCTGCTCGTGGCGGCCGAGGTCGCGCTGGCCGTCGTCCTTCTGGTCGGCGCCGGCCTCCTGCTGCGCAGCTTCCTCCGCCTGCAGGCGGTCGACACCGGCTTCGATCCGGAAGGGGTGCTCACGCTCACCCTGGAGCTCGACGAGGCGCGCTATGGGAGCCCGGCCGCGGCGGCCGGCTTCTTCCAGGAGCTGGAGCGGCGCGTCCGGGCGCTGCCCGGAGTCGAGTCGGTCTCGTTCAGCGACTCCCTGCCGCTCGGCGGCTTCCGCATGATCCTGAGGGGTCTGCAGGTGGAAGGGCAGGAGCCGCTCGATCCGGCGGAGCAGCCGCCCGTGGGGATCGCCTCGGTCGGACCCGGGCACTTCCGGACCCTCGGCATCCGTCTCCTCCGCGGCCGGCCGTTCCAGGAGAGCGACAATGACGGCGCCCTGCCCGTGGCGATCGTCAGCGAGAGCATGGCCCGCAAGTTCTGGGGCGACCAGGACCCGGTCGGGAAGCGCTTCCAGATGGGCAGGCGCGAGAACGGCTGGACCACGGTGGTCGGCGTGGCCGGGGAGGTCAAATACAACGGGCTGGAGGAGGACTCCTCCATGGTCCAGCTCTACCGGCCGCTGCTGCAGCAGGCCCGCCCCTTCGGCATCCTCTCGGTCCGCGCCGCCGGCGACCCCGCGGCGCTCACCTCCGCGGTACGGCGCGAGATCCTCGCGCTCGACCGCAACGTTCCCGTGTCCAACGTCGTCACCATGGAAGAGGTGCTCGCGCGCTCGGTGGCCGACCGCCGGTTCAGCCTGACGCTGCTCGGCCTCTTCGCGATCCTGGCTCTGCTGCTCGCCGCCATCGGGCTGTACGGAGTGCTGGCGTACGCGGTCACCGAGCGCACGCACGAGATCGGCATCCGCATGGCGCTCGGGGCCGAGCGGCGCCGGGTCCTGGCGCTGATCCTCCGCCAGGGGCTGACGATGGCCGCCATCGGAATCGCCGTCGGCCTCCCGGTGTCGCTGGCCGTGGGCCGGCTGCTGCGCAGCTCGCTCTACGGCGTCACCGCCCTGGACCCGCTGACCCTGGGGACGATCCCGCTGGTGCTGCTCGGCGTGGCCCTGCTGTCCTCGCTGCTGCCGGCGTGGCGCGCCACCCAGGTCTCGCCGATGGTGGCGCTGCGCGAGGACTGATGAGGACTCTCACCCCCTGACCCCCTCTCCCACCCGCACTCACGCCCGCCCGGGAGAGGGGGAACCCTCAAGAGGCCGTTTTGAGCGAAGCGAAGAGTCTGTCTCCCCCCTCTCCCGGGGGATGGGAGTGCGGGTGGGAGAGGGGGGCCGGGGGGGTGAGGGTCAAACGAAATCGCCGATCCACAGGGCGTGCTCGGCGAGGGCTCCGGCGCGCAGGGCGTCGCACAGCCTGCGGTCGGCCGTCATCAGAGGGCATCCGGACTGGACGGCGAGCGCGATGTAGAAGCCGTCGAACAGGGTGAACCCCTTGTGGAGGGCGAGCGGGAGGGCGGCCGTGACCAGCTCGATGGTCGGCTTCAGCTCGAGGGGGACCTTGCGCAGCTCGGAGACGATGCGGTCCGCGGCCGCCTCGCCGATCTCGCCGCGGCGGGCCCGCTTCCAGGCCAGCGTCGCCACCTCGACCAGCAGGACGTCGGGCGCGAGGATCTCGTTTCTCTGCTCGAGCAGAGCGTCGGCGCGGTCCGAGTGCTCCTCGCGGAAGTACCACTTGGCCGCCACGCTGGCGTCGATGACGTAGCGCTGGATCATCGCTAGCGGTCCCGGTCGTGGCGCAGGATCTCGGCGCTGTCGCCGAACGGCCCCGGGATCTCCGCCCGGATGCGCCGCGCGGCGCGCAGGGAGCGCGTGCGGGAGAGGCCGAGCGACTCCTCGAGGAGGATCTTCGCCTCGTCCTCGATGGCGCGGCCCTGCGGATCGGCCCGCTTGAGCAGCTCTTCGATGACTCTGGGATCGACGTCGTTGAGGACCAGATGGGCCATAGGTGTCGGCTCCACCCCGGCGACGGCCGGGGTACGAGCCGATCCTATCGCACCTCAGGTCCGCGCGGGCTCACCCGCGAGCCGTCACCGGCGGAACCGCAGGCTTCCGCCGGCCGACGGGCCGCCGCTTCGCCTCGAACGGCAGCACCTTGCCCCTCTGCGGAATCGACATGACGGCGGTGCTCAAGCGCGCAAAAATGGCGTCGTAGGCGTCCGCCGCAATCTCGGGCCGCAAGTAGGCGCCCATCTGGCCGGAGCAGGATGGGCAACCCTTCAGAAGATGGGCGACGACCGCCTGGTTTTCCTCCCGCGAGGATTTCCCGGCGGCGAATCTTTCCAGGCTGTTCTGCGAGACAGGATGATCCATGCCATTTCCCTCCCTCGACCGCCCGCTCCCCCGTTGGGAGCCCGCGGCGGCCGGTCTCGGAAATGTAATGGAGCAAGATCCTTGCCCGATGGGCCCTCACCCCCTGGCCCCCTCTCCCGACATCGGGAGAGGGGGAAAAGGCAGACAGGAATGGGAATAGGGGATAGGGCGGTGGCGCCCCTCTCCCGGTGACGGGAGAGGGGACGGGGGTGAGGGCTCAGGGTTTGCGGTAGGTGCGCCGCTCGCCGGACCGGAGGTCGATCGCGGTCACCTCGTACGCCAGGCCGGTCTCGCCGGAGAAGATGCGGAGGTCCTCCGCGGCGCCGCCGGGCGCCTGGACGACCACCTCGGGCGCGCTCTCGTCCGAGATCCAGAAATAGCCGGCGTCGTCCGAGAGGCGGACCGCCCGGGCCGTGCCGGTCTTCCCCTCGGCGTCCCGCCATCGCACCTCGACGAGGAGCTCGTCCGTGCCCAGGCAGAGCGTGGAGCCGGCCGTGCAGGAGCTGGCGGCGACCTCGGCGGAGGAGACGGGCGTCCCGTTCACGGCGAGGGTGTGGATGCCGGCGGAGGAGACCTCCAGGAGGCCGCTCTGGGCGGAGAGCGGCTGATTGGCGAGCGTGGCGCTCCGGCCGGCCCAGGCATAGGCCAGGAAGGTGCTCGGAGAGGCGGGAGCCCCGCTGCCGAGGCCGGGAGGAACGGCCAGCACCGTTCCCAGGGAGGGGGCGCTGAACAGGCGCACGTTGTCCACCAGGCTCTTGTCCGTCGAGGGCCGGAGCCCGCGGAACACCACGAGGTTGTTCAGCGCCGAAATGTCGCCGCCGCCCAGGCTGACGAACGTGTTGACATAGACCCTGTCGCTGGATGGCCCCGGCAGGATCTCGTTGCCGTCATAGCGCATCTCGTTGATAGGGCCGGAGGGCGGATCGATGTCCCAGATCGGGACGCCGAGGTTGTCGATGAAGCGCGAGCCCGACACCACGCCGCCGACGTTGCGGGCGCGCTCCGCCGGCGAGAGGAGAGGGATGGCCAGGATCGCGGCGCCGCGGGAGTCCGAGAGCGGCTCGAAGACGCCCGGGACCACGTCGTTGCCGAAGAAATTGCAGCCGGTGACCTGGACCGTGGAGCCGCTCAGGAAGAGGGCGCCTCCCCACCTCTGCGCCGAATTGCGGGCGAACGTGGTGCGCGAGATCGCCGCCGCGGATTCGCGCTGCAGCGCCAGAGCGCCGCCCCCGGCGCCGTCGCCGCGGGCGTCCGACTCGAAGACCAGCGAGTCCTCCATCACCAGGTCCACCAGCGACGCCTGCACGGCGCCACCGAAGGCGGCCCCCCGAGATGAGCTCGCGACGTCGCAGTCGGCGAACACGACCCCGCGCAGCTCCACGCGGGCGCGGTTCTCTTCGACGGTCCCGATCGCCGGCACCGTGCTCGTCCCGTAGAGGCGGCTCTCGTCTCCCGCGGCGGCCAGACAGCCGCCCGCGTGCGCCGGCGGCTCCGGCGAACCGGCCCTCCCCTGCAGGAGCGACTGCCGGATCGTCAGCCGGCCCGGCCGCCGGTTGACCGCGCCGTCGCCGCTCCCGTCGGAAGACGCCAGGAAGATCGCGCCGCCAGCCGAGCCGCGCTCCGCGGACAGCAGAGTCCGGTTGGCGGAGAAGAGCGAGCCGTTCACCTCGACGATCGAACGGAAGACATCGATCGCGCCGCCCAGGTCCGCGGTGTTGCCGAGGAAGTGGGAGTGCTCGACGCGGACCGTCGCCTGGTCCTCCACCTGGAGAGCACCCCCGGACGTCGGCTTGCCGAACGCGCAGCACGGGTCCGGCGCCGCCTGGTTCTCGACGAACGTCGAGCGGACGATCGCCACCTCGGTCCGGGGCACCGCCTCCGGATCGGTCCAGTGGCCGAAGGCGAAGATCGCGCCGCCGGTAAAGCCCGCCTGGTTGCGCTCGAACCGGGCGTCGGAGACGAGAAGCCTGCCGTTCAGGACCCAGACGGCCCCGCCGGGAGAGGTCGGCTTGTGGCCGGGGAGGTTCGTCCGGTTGTCGGTGAATTCCCCGCCCTGGATCGTGACCGAGGACGACAGGATCTCCAACGCGCCGGCCCGGTTCGGCGACGAATTGTTGCGCCACACGCTGTTGACGAGCGTCACTTCGCTGCCGGCGAGGACCCGCATGGCTCCGCCGCCGGTGGACCTCGACCGCGCGACGTTGTCGAGGAAGGCGCAGTCGACGAACCGGGCCTCCGCCGCCGAGACCGTGACGCCCCCGGCCTCCGCCTCCGTGGTCGAGAACCCGTTCCGGAACGTGAGCCTCTGGAACACCACCCGCTTGCCGCGCGTGCGGTCGTTGTTCCTGTACCGCAGGATCGGCCCTCTCCCCTGGCCGTCCAGGACGACCAGGGCGCGCGCCGCCGCGCGGACCGTGAACGCCTTGCGGGTGTTCGAGATGCTGAACCCCCTCGCGGGCGCCGCATACCTCCCCGCCGCCAGCTCGATCACGCCGCCGTCGCGGACGCTGCGGAGAGCGTTCTGGAGCTCGGCGGTGTTCCTGACCCGGAGGACGGACGGGGTGGCGGCCGGAACGGGCGGACAGAGGCCCAGGAAGGCGAGGGTGAGGAAGAGAAGAACACGTAGAGCGCGCATGGCGGACTCCTGGACAGCGGCGCCCGGAGCGAAGCTCCAGGGAAACCCATGGACGTAGACTCTGACAACAATTTTAGCACGGCGGGTAATCCCCGCCGTCCCTCACCATCCGCCGCCGCCTCCGCCCCCGCTCCCTCCGCCTCCGCCCCCTCCGCCGCCGGAGCTGGACGAGGAGGAGACTCCCGCCGCGATGCCGGTGGCCGCCGCGGCCCAGGAGCTGGTGGCTCCGGCGCCGCCGAAGGCTCCGCCGCCGCCCGTCCAGCCGCCGGACCCCGAGCCGCCAAAGGAGGCCGAGGAAGAGGACGAGCCGGCGAGCCCGGGGCTCGTTCGCCCGGCTCCTCCGAAGGCGGAGAACCAGCGGTCGACCTCGCTCTGGAGGCCGAAGGCGAGGAGGTAGGGGAACCACTCGTCGCGCAGGGCCGGCTCGGGCCTGCGCAGCTCGTCCGCCAGCCAGCGGCGGATGCCGGCGAGCTCGCGCCGGCGGCGGATCACCTCCGGCGTCTCGCGGCTCGCCGCCTGGTTGAGCAGGCTGCTGAACGCGGCCACCGGCGCCAGGGCGAGCGCCAGGCAGCCGAAGAGCCCCGGCCGCAGGAGCAGCCGGCCCGCCTCGTAGAACCATTCGGGGTAGAAGACGAGCAGAGCGCAGTACAGGACCAGGGCGAAGGCCGGCAGCAGGAAACGGAGCGAGCCCCGGCCCAGGCTCTCGACCCGGTGGCGCCAGGAGATCGCGCCGAGGATTCCGAAGAGGCACAGCCAGAAGAAGCCGAACAGGGCGATGACACCGACGACCAGCCCCTGCTGCCATTCGAGGAAGAGGTCGAGGACGAAGAGCGCGACGGTGGCGAGCGCCAGGAAGAGCGTGCGCCGGAAGCTCGGCGGCTTCGTCTTCCCCTTCAGCTCGGGCCGCTTCTCCAGCCGCTTTTCCAGCTTCTCGCGGATCAGGCCGGCCGGGTCGAACCCCCTGCTCTTGTAGTGCCGGCGGATCTCGTCGGTGTCGACTTCGTCCCGCCCGTCGAAGAAGAGCTTGGAAACCAGCTCGCTGTCGTAGTCGGCGAATGCGTGCGGGGACGCGATCCGGCGCAGGCGGAGCACGTCGCGGCCGAGCCACCAGGTACGGGGCACGACCTCGCTCTCCAGCTTCCCTTCGGCGACCAGCCGGGCCAGCGTGGCGGCCACCTCGGCCGATCCGACCTTGCGGTCCCACAGGGCGCCGATCTCCTCCGGCCGGTAGCGGAAGAGGTACTCTTGCAGCCACTGCGGATCGGGCCGCTCCGGGACCGGGACCGGCACGAAACGGCCGAGCTCCCGCTCGCGCTGCTGGAACACGGTGTAGAGCCAGGCCATGGCCAGCACCGTGCCGAGGAAGAAGGCGTAGCGCAGCCCGAGCGGAGTCATGGTGCGGACGACTTGCGGCGCCTCCGCTCCCCGGTGCTCCAGGCTCGCCCGCTGCACCACGCCATAGCCCGGCGGGATGTTCGTCCTCTCCAGGCGCGACGGCAAGGGCCCGGCCGGCCGCCAGGCCGGATCGAGCTCCAGGTCCAGGGTGAACCGCTCGATGTCTCCCGTCCGGTCGGCGAAGGCGAAGTCGTGGTCGAGATAGTAGAGGCCGCGGTCCTTGAAGAGGATGTCCGAGTACGAGAATTCGAGGACGTAGATGATCTCGGTCCCTGCGAACGAAGGATCGGAAGGGAGCCGGCTCCGCCAGCGGACGGTGTCGCTCTGGTCCTCCGCCCAGGCCCAGTCGTCGACCTCGGAGAGGTCCTCGTTCTCGCGCAGCGGGACGAGCGCGCCGGTGCGCGGATCGACGCGGGAGATGCGATGGAAGTCGAGGTGCTGGCCGAGGCCGACGTCGAAGCGCCGCTCGCCGCCGTTCCAGTCGCCGGTGAACATCATCGTCTGCCGCTCGGTCACGTGCAGCCGCCCCTCGGCGTCGAGGCGGGCTTTCACCGCGATCTCGCGCCAGTGGAGCTCGCGCTCCTGGGCCCAGGCGGGTGCGGTCACCAGCAGAGCCCAGAGGGAGAGGCGCCATAGCCGGGAGATGCTCATGAGCCTGTCAATCCTACCCTAATCATTTTTTAGCAGGGTTCCCCCCCGGGCGGAAGGGAGTGCGTGTGGGAGAGGGAGTTAGGGGGTGAGGGGCTCACGCATGCAGTCCGCAGCCCCCCATCTCCCCGGCCTCGATCTGGATCGTGAGGTGGTCGATGCCGAAGCGGTCGTGGAGCGCGGAACGGACGCGGACCAGCATGTCGCAGTAGCCGGCCTCGTCTTCCACCACGACGTGGACCGACAGCGATTCCATGCCGCTGGTGATCGTCCAGACGTGGAGGTCGTGCACCTCGGTCACTCCCGGGATACCGATCAGGGCGTTGCGCACCTCGTCCACGTCGATGTGCCGCGGCGCGCCCTCCATGAGCACCCCGACCGTCTCCTTCAGGAGCCCCCACGAGGAATAGAGGACGAGCAGAGCGATCAGGACCGAGGCGGCCGGATCGGCCCACTGCCATCCCAAGGCCCAGATCAGGGCGCCGGCGGCGATCGCCTGCACGCTGCCGAGCGCGTCGGTCAGCACGTGCAGCCAGGCGCCACGCATGTTCAGGCTCTCCGACCGTCCCGCGCTCAGGATGCGCAGAGCGATGAGGTTGACGGCGAGCCCCCCCGCGGCGATGGCCATCATCAGCGGAGCGTCCACCTCGGAAGGCTGGCGGAACCTCTCCCAGGCCTCGAGCAGGATGAACACCGAGATGGCCGCCAGCGTGGCCCCGTTGGCCAGCGCGGCGAGGATTTCGATGCGGTGATAGCCCCAGGTGCGGCGGGGGTCGGCCGGCCGCTGCGCGATCCAGAGGGCGAAGAGGGAGAGGGCGAGCGCCGCGGAGTCCGACAGCATGTGGCCGGCGTCGGCGAGCAGGGCGAGCGATCCGGTGAGGAGGCCGCCGACCAGCTCGGCCAGCATGTAGACGACGGCCAGACCGAGCGTGATGGCCAGCCGCCGCCGGTTGCCGTTTGACCGGCCGTGGTGGTGGTGAGGGTGAGAGTGGCCGGCGCCCATGGCGAGGTGATTCTGCGGTCCCCGCCGCTTTCTGGCAATACGCCGGCCCGAAAACCCGGAACCGCGGCACATCGGACCGAAATGAATTCCAGCCCGGTGTCATTTCAGGGGAGACCGTCGCGGAGAAGCGTTATCGACACCTGCGCAACTCTCGTGTTAGGGTCTGCGTACTCCAAGCAGTAGAAGTAAAAAATTCAGCGGTCAGACGTTTCCAACGCCGCGTCAGGGGGAAGAGCATGCGTCGTCGGCCGGCTCGAGCTTTCCTTTTCCGGGTGACCAGCCGGGTCCTCTGCGTCACCCTCCTCGCCCAGACCTTCCCGATCCCCGCCGCGGGCGAACGGATCGAATGGGTCGCCGCTCCCGATTCCTGGGCGCCGGCCGTGGAACAGGCCGAGGACCCCGGGGTCGCGCCGCCGGCTCCCCCGGCGATCGAAGACCTTCTGACGGACTCGCCGCCCGACGCCGAGGCCGCGCCTCCCCCGCTCCCGGCGGCTCCGTCCAACGACCGGCCGGTCTCCTCGACGGCGCCGGAGGCGCCGGCCGCGCCCCCCGCCGCGGAGACGAGGAGCCTTCCTCCCGCGAGGGCCCCGGACCGGTCGATCCAGCCGGCGCTGACTCCGCGCGAGATGCCTCCCGTTCCCCCTGGGGCCTCGCCGGCCGCCGCTCTGACCAGCGCCTCCTCCTTCGTCCCGGGCTGGAATCTCGCCTCCGTACAAAATGAGCCGGTCGACAAGAACCCGGCATCCGTCTTCTCCGCCATCACTGGCCAATTCACCCGCGTCTTCGCCTATGACGCCTGCACGCCGGGCGATCCGTGGAAGCTCTACGACCCGGCCAACGCCGCGGCCAGCGACCTGACCGTGGTCGATCAGGAGATCGGCTTCTGGATCGAGATGACGGCGCCCGCGGCGGTGCCGAACCCGGGCACGCTGGCGGACGAGACGACGATCCATCTCTGCCCGGGCTGGAACCTGATCGGCTTCCCAGCGGAGCAGGCGCGGCCGGTGCAGACCGCCCTGGCGTCGATCGCGGGCCGGTACTCGCGCGTCTTCGGCTACGACCCGTCCGACGCGGCCGATCCGTGGGAGGTCTTCGACGTGGCGGTACCCGCCTGGGCGAACGACCTCCAAGTCCTGCAGCCCGGCCGCGGCTACTGGATCCTGGCCACCGCCGAAACCGACCTGACGATCGCCAACACCGGCGCGGAGCCCACGGTCGCGATCACCTCGCCGGCGGACCTCGCGGTCGTCACCACGCTGACGGACATCGCCGGCACGGTCACGAGCGACCGCCTGCAGAGCTGGACCCTCTCCTACCGCGCCCACGGAGAGGCTCAGGAAACCGTCTTCGCCACGGGCAACACGCCGGTGGTCAACGGCCGCCTCGGCACCTTCGACCCCACGCTGCTGCTCAACGGCGGTTACACGCTCGAGCTGACCGCCACCGACTTCAACGGCCAGAGCAGCACCGTGTCCGTCGACGTCACCGTCGAGGGGCAGGTGAAGATCGGAAACTTCACGCTGCAGTTCCTCGACATGGAGATCCCGCTTTCAGGTCTGCCGATCCAGGTGATCCGCAGCTACGACAGCCGGGACAAGCGCCGTGGCGACTTCGGGGTCGGCTGGACCCTGGAGCTGCGCCAGGGCTCGTACCGGAACAACCGCAAGCCGGGTGAGGGATGGCAGATCAGCTCGGGATTCCTGCCCTGCCAGAACATCCAGGAGACGCGAGGACATACGACGACGATCCGCATCTCGGACCGGGAGGTGTTTCGTTTCCGCCTGCGGCTGGGGAGCCCCGCGCCCACTCTCGGCGGCTGCTTCGCGCAGGCGCGTTTCGAGCTCGTGGACGGACCGATTCCGGGGTCGACGCTGACCATCCTGGGTAACACCGAAGTCATCTACCAGAACGGCACGGACTACGTGGTCGACTCCGGCTCGCTGGAGATGTATGAGCCGGAGCAGGTGCGGCTGACAACGCGTGACGGGCGTGTCTTCGACCTCGATCTCCAGCAGGGCGTGACCCGGCTGCAGGACCTGAACGGCAACACCTTGTCGATCACGCCGGCGGCGGTCACCCACTCCAGCGGTCTTTCGGTGGCGTTCCAGCGTGACGGTCTCGGCCGGATCACGAGCATCACCGACGCCGAGGGCGAAAGCCTCACCTACGGCTATGACGCCGCCGGAGACCTGGTGGCGGTGACGGACCGGGAGTCCCAGACCACGCGGTTCTCCTACAACGGCAACCACGGCCTCCTCGCGATCGAGGATCCCTCGGGCCGGCAGCCGGTCCGCAACGAATACGACGCCGCGGGCCGGTTGATCCGGCACATCGACGCTTTCGGCAAGACCATCGAGTACGACCACCGGCTCGGGGACCGGCAGGAGGTCGTCACCGACCGGCTCGGCCATACGACCCTGATGGAGTACGACACGCGCGGCAACATCGTCCGCACCGTGGACGCCAACGGTGAGGAGACGCTGCGGAGCTTCGACTCCGACGATCGGCTGTTGAGCGAAACCGACCCGCTGGGCCACACGACCTCCTACACCTACAGCGCGAACGGAGACCTGAACAGCGTCACCGACCCCGCAGGGAATCGGACCTCCTTCACCTACGGCAGCCGGGGCGAGGCGCTGACGTCCCTGGACCCCGCGAACAAGCTGGTCCAGAACGCCTACGACGCTCGCGGGAACCTCACCTCCTCGACCGATCCCCTCGGCCACGTCACCCGCTTCGCCTACAACAGCCGCGGGAACGTTCTGACCCGGACCGATCCTGAAGGAAGGGTGACCTCGTACGCCTACGATGCGCGGGGCAACCGGATCCGGGAGACCGATCCGCTCGGCAACGAGACGACCTCCACGTACGACCAGAATGGGAGGCGCACCTCCCTGACGAGAGTCCGGACCACGGCCGCCGGCACCGAGACCCTGACCTGGGGGTACGAGTACGACGGCCTGGGACGGGTGACGCGGAAGACGGACCCGGACGGCAACTCGACCGTCACGACCTACGACTTCCGCGGCAACGTCCTGGAATCGATCGATCGCCTGGGCCGCCGCACGACCCACACCTACGATGCGATGGGGCGCCTCACGACGACGTCCCATCCGGATGGAACGTCCGAGCAGGTCGCCTACGACGCCGAAGGGCGGAGCACGAGCACGACCGATCGGGCCGGACGGACGACGCGCTTCGAGTACGACTCTCTGGGGAATCTGGTCAGGACCCTCGGTCCCGACGGCTCGTCGACCTCGCGGGCCTACGATGCCGCCGGCAGGATCGTTTCGTCCACCGACGCCGGCGGCAACACCACCACTTTCGAGTACGACGCCGCCGGCCGGCAGGTCCGTGTCCGCGACGCCCTCGGTCAGGAGACGAGCTACGCCTACGACGCGATGGGGCGCCGGACCTCCATGGCCGACGCGCGGGGAAACACCACGCGCTACGAGTATGACGACTCCGGCCGCCTGACCCGAACGGTGTTCCCGGACGGGACCTCGCAGTCGACCACTTACGACCGGCTGGGCCGCAAGACCTCTGAAACCGATCTGGCGGGGAAGGTGACCCGTTTCGAGTATGACGCCCTGGGGCGGCTCACGGCAGTCACCGATGCCCTCGGGCAGGCGACGCGCTACGCCTATGACCAGGTGGGGAACCGCACCTCGCAGACCGATGCCAACGGCCACACGACGTCCTTCGAGTACGACGCCCTGGGCAGGATGATCCGGCGCACGCTGCCTCTGGGCCTGTCCGAGACCATGGCCTATGACGCAGTGGGAAACATCACCCGGCTGACGGACCTCAACGGCGCGACGATCCAGTTTGCGTACGACACCGCCGGGCGTTTGATCACCCGCAGCTATCCGGACGGCACCTCGATCCAGCTCACCTATACGACGACGGGCCAGAGGGCCACGGTGACAGATCCGCGCGGCTTGACGACGTATCAGTATGACGATCAGGACCGTCCGGTCGGCATCACATTCCCTGGCGGGCGCACCCTCACCTATGCCTACGACAGCCGCGGGAACCGGACTTCCCTGACGGCGGGCCTCGGCTCCACAACGCTGACCACCGCCTACGCCTACGACGCGCTCAGCCGCTTGCAGCAGGTCACCGATCCCCAGAACCGGCTCTACACCTATACGTACGACGCCAACGGCAACCGGGCCTCCCTGACCTACCCCAACGGCGTCGCGACCACCTACACCTACGACGCCCTGAACCGGCTGACCCGCCTCGGCACGGCGGCGGCGAGTGGCGCCATCCTGCAGTCGTACGCGTACACCTTGGGCGCCGCCGGGAACCGCACCCGGGTCGAGGAGCAGGACGGCACCGTGCGGGCCTATGAGTACGACGATCTCTATCGATTGACCGGCGAGCGTGTCACCGGGCCGTCCGGCCCCGTCCGGCAGTCCCTCTTCGAGTACGACCCGGTGGGGAACCGCCTGTCCCAGACTCGGACCGACGGATCCGGGACCGCGTCGATCCTCTACACCTACGACGAACGGGACCGGCTCCTGTCGGAGAGCGGCGTCACCTACTCCTGGGACGCGAACGGCAACCTCGTCACCCGGTCCGCGGCCGACGGCGCCACCTACCTCTGGAGCTTCGACAACCGGCTGATCCGGGTGAGCTCCGCCGACGGCAAGGTGGTCGAGCACGCCTATGACGCGGACGGCAACCGCGTCCGCACCGAGGTCACGCCGCCGACGGGACCGCCGGTGGTGACCGAATACCTCGTCGACCCGACCGGACCTCTGAGCCAGGTGGTCGCCGAGCTCGACGGACAAGGAAATCTGGTCGCCTTCTACGTCCGCGGGGACGACCTGCTCTCCGTCATCCGCCCTTCCGGCTCGCGCTTCTATCACGCGGACGGCCTGGGCTCGATCCGGCTCCTGACCGACGAGCTGGGCGCGGTCACCGACACCTACACCTTCTCGGCCTTCGGCGAGCTTCTGGCGCACACAGGCTCGGACCCGAACCCTTATCTCTTCGCGGGAGAGCCGTTCGACCTGAACAGCGGCTTCTATTACAACCGCGCCCGATGGATGGATCCGCGAGTCGGGAGATTCGTCTCGAGCGATCCGTTCCCGGGATCGGTTTTCGATCCACCCAGCCTGCACAAGTACCTCTACGCGTCGGCAAACCCGGTCGACAACACAGACCCCTCAGGCCTGTTCACCGGCGGCCTCGTCGGCGCCATGGCCAACTTGAGCATGCGGGGCGCCCTCGCCGGAATGGCGATCGGAGCCGTGTTCGGAGCAGTCACCGGGGGAATCCTGGGTGGCTGGGAGGGCGCGTTGCGCGGCATGATCGGCGGCGCGGCGACCGGAGCGCTCTTCGGCGCGATCGGCGGCGGCCTCACCGCCCTGGCGATCGTCACCACCCGCATCTGGCCGCTGGTCGCCTACACGGGCCTGATGACGGGCTGGGGTATCGCCACTGGGCTGCGGGACCTCGCGAACCCGAACCCGCGCTACAAGGTGGTCGGCGGAATCACCCTCATCGCCACCATCGTCGGCGGCGCTTTCGCGGCGCGGGGCATCGGCTACCTCAATACGGGCCAGCCGTATCTGCCCCAGTATCAGAAGTACGCCAACGCCTACAAGGCCGCGGGAGACGTACCGGAGATCACGGGAGGCATCCCCGACGGGAAATACATCTACGTCGTGCGCATGGACCGCTCGATCGTGTACTACCAGCGGGACGGCGCAAAATTCCCGCACCCGAATCTGTCGCAGGGACAGAACGTCCTGACGGCCGGCGAGATCGAGATGGCGAGCGGACAGGTGGTCTGGATCAGCAACCAGTCCGGTCACTTCCAGCCCTCCTCCCTGTCTCTCCAGATCGCCAAGCTGATCCTCCAGGCAAAGGGCCTGTGGGGTCCTGAGTCGCAGGTCACGCCGTTCCAACCCTGAAAGAACGCCTCATGCCGACCTCACGACAGACCGAAATCCTGGCACGCGTGCTCGTGTGGGCGGAGACGTCTGTCCGGGACCGGGTGGTGCGGAAAGCCGAGCTCGAATTCGACGTGCCCCTGCTGATCACGGAGCTCGCGGAGCTCGACGTCTGCAGCCTGCTCGATGCGCTGGCGAAGGACTTCGATGAGCCCACCCTGCACAACTTCTTCGCCTACGTACTTGCAGAGGATCCGTCGATCGCGAGGTCCGGAGGAGTGCGTATGGAAAGGCTTTTCGAGGAGCAGCCTTTCCCCAGGTACGTGGTCGCGCTGCTCTACTTGGCGGTAATGGACTGCCACGACCATGACTTCCGGGCGCTGGCCGGTCCGATCTGGAGCAACGTCCTCGCCGCTCGGCACCTCTTCTGGCCCGAGTTGCTGACTGAGATGCTCCTCCGCGTCGAGCCGAAAGAGGTACTGCTCGAAAGGGCTCTGCTCCTCTCCTCGTCCGAGGTGGAGCATGAGCGGTTCCTCGGCGAGAACCTGCTTTATGACCTTCCCGTCGGCCGGACAGTGCTGAGGCAGCGCTTGAAGGGGGCGAGCCAGGGCGAGGCGGATCCGGTCAAGGCCCGCCGCTACAAGGAACTTTACAAGCGGTACCGTTGGAGCTAGTCCCGGGAGCTGAGAGACATGAGCGAAGAAAGGGGAGCCATGAGACGCCTCATTCCGAGAGCATGGGCTGGCTTTGCCGTCCTGGTGGTCGCGGTCGCCATTGTCGGAGGCACCCCTCCCCCCCGCCCCTCCAGCTTCTACGGCACCGTCACGGCCGGTGGATCGAACGTCGCTTCCGGCACCCTGGTCTCCGCCTGGATCGGTGGCACGAAGTACGCCGAGACGGCGGTGTCCCTGGCCGACGGCCTCTCCGTCTACCGGCTCGACGTCCTCGGCGACCTCGCGGGTACACCCGCGGTCGAAGGTGGCCTGCCGGGACAGACGATCACTCTGAAAGTCGGCGGCGCCCAGGTGCAGACCGCGACCTGGCAGGACGGCTCCTACGTCCGCCTGGACCTCACCGCGGCCCTGGGCCCAGACCTCGCCGTCACGGTCGACGACGGCGTGACCACCGCGGCTCCCGGCGGCACCCTCACCTATACCGTGACCGTGATCAATCACGGACCGGGCACGGCCACGGGCGTGGCCGTCCGCGACACGCTCTCCGCCGGGACCTCTTTCGTTTCGGCGAGCGACGGCGGCACGGCCGCCGGAAGTGTCGTCACCTGGCCGGCGTTCGATCTCGCCCAGGGGCAGACGGCCACGCGCACGGTCACCGCGCGGGTCCTGACCTCGTTCCCGGCCGGCCTGGAGACGATCACCAACATGGCCACGGTCGCCGACGACGGCACCCAGGGGGTCGATCCGCGTCCGGACGACAACACCGACGCGGACGTGGACGCCCTCAACGCGCCTCCCGATCTGGTGGTGACGGTCAGCAACGGCGTCAATCAGGCGCTCCCCGGCCAGCGCCTCGAATACGCGATCACCGTGTCCAACGCCGGCACCCGCGAGGCCGCCGGCGTCGTGCTGCGCAACACCCTGCCGGACGGCGTCACGCTGTTCGCCGCCAGCGACAGCGGCGTGGAGTCCGGACGCTTGATCACCTGGCCGTCGTTCACCCTCGCGCCAGGAGCCTCCGTCAGCCGCCGCTTCACGGGGCGGGTGGACGATCCGCTCTCTCCGGCCGTGTCGAGCCTGGTGGACATCGCCGAGGCCACGGAGGCGAGCGGCACCGACCCGAACCCGGGCGACAACACCGCCACCGACCTCGATCCGGTGGTCCAGAAGCCCGACCTCGTCGTGGCTTCCGTGGACACGGCCGGCTCGGCGACCGATCCCCAGACCCTCGCCGTCTCCGGGACTGTGACGGTCGAGGTCGGCAACGAGGGCAACCTCGACGTCTCCGGCGGCTTCGCGCTCGTCCTCTTCGAGGACCGCGACGGCAACGGGACCTTCACGGCCGCGACGGACAACCTCCTCGGCCAGAAAAATGTGACCGTTCCGGTGCTCGCGGACGGGAGCGCTTCCGTATCCGTGCCGGTCGCGGGGACCGTGCTCTTCCGCGACAACCGGATCTCCGCCTTCGCGGACAGCGGCCTCGCGATCGCCGAGCACGACGAGACGAACAACGTCGGCCATACCGGCGACGACTGCGGCCGCGTGCCGTCGCCGGGCGACTTCGAGCCGGTGCTGGAGCTCAACTGGCCGCGGCCGGGCATCGTTGAGCCCTTCGTAGTGGACAGCGCCTCCAGCCCGGTCGTCGTCGACCTCGACGGCAACGGCGTGCCGGACATCATCTTCACCACCTCGAACCTCGACCAGGCTCTCGGCTCCTTCGACCAGTCCGTTCTGCGGGCGATCCGCGGCGACACGGGGGACGCGATTTTCAACGTGCAGTCGTTCCACGACGGGTTCCGCTTCTGGGAGTTCGAGCTGGCCACCGTGGCCGCCGGCGACATCGACCTCGACGGCAAGCCCGAGATCATCACCACCAATCTCGGTATTTCCGTGATCGGCGAGCCGGTCAACGCCATCACCGCGTACGAGCACGACGGCCGTCGGAAGTGGCGCAGCCCGATCTATTCGACGCACCCGCAGGGCCGCTGGAATAACCGCGACAACCCCACAATCGCGGACATCGACCGTAATGGCGTGCCCGAGATCATCGTCGGCGCCCACGTGTTCAACAACAACGGAACGCTGCGCTGGAAGGGGACCGGCGGCCAGGCGTTCCAATCCATTTTCAATACGAACGGTCCGGCGAGCGGCGCGATCTCCCTGGTGGCGGACCTCGACCTGAGCGGCAACCCCGAGATCGTCACCGGCAACACCGCCTACCGGTCCGACGGCTCGATCTGGTGGCAGATCGCGCACGACGACGGCTACCCGGCGGTGGCCAACTTCGACGACGATCCGTTCCCGGAGATCGTCGTGGTGTCCAAGGGCAAGGTGCGGCTGCACGAGCACGACGGCGCCTTGAAGTGGGGTCCGGTGGTGCTCCCCGGCAGGACTCCGGTGGCCGGCGGCCCGCCCACCGTGGCCGACTTCGACGCCGACGGCGAGCCCGAGATCGGCGTGGCCAGCTCGGATTTCTACGTCGTCTTCGAGACCGACGGCACGGTCAAGTGGCAGCGCAGCACGCAGGACTTTTCCTCGGGCATGACCGGCTCGACCGTCTTCGACTTCGACGGCGATGGCCGCTTCGAGGTGGTCTATCGCGACGAGGTCTACCTGCGCGTCTATCGCGGCGAGGACGGCACGGTCCTGTTCGAGTATCCGGTCCCCTCCACTACGTTGAACGAGCAGCCGACCGTGGCCGACGTGGACAACGACGGCAACGCCGAGATCCTGGTCACCGCCGACCACGGCGACTCCGACAGCGGCGTCCCCGGCAACGCGAACAACGCGGGCCTGCGCGTGTTCGGCGACGCCAACGACAACTGGGTGGGCACGCGGGCGATCTGGAACCAACACGCCTACAGCGTGGGCAACGTCAACGACGACGCCACGATCCCGCGCGAGCCGGACTGGAGCTGGCTCAGCCACAACACCTACCGCGCCCAGATCGCGCCGCCGGGGACCACGGCCTTCGCCGCGCCGGACCTCACCGCCTCCCGCGCGGTCGTCGACCTCTCGGCCTACCCGGCCGTGACGGTCACGGTGCGCGTCGGCAACGGCGGCGGCGCCACGGTCAAGGCGGGCCTGCCCGTGGCCTTCTACGACGACGATCCCGCGGCGGGCGGGCAGCTCCTGGGCACGAAGGCCGTCTCCAAGGCGCTGAAGCCGGGCGAGTACGAGGACGTCTCCTTCACCTTCACCGAGACCGACTTCGCCGACCGCACGCTGGTGGTGGCCGCGGACGACGACGGTGCCGGGAAAAGCCGGGACAGCGAGTGCGACGAGGCGAACAACCGCTACGCCTACACCTATGACCTCGCGGTCCTCGGCCTCACCCTCGCGATGAGCGACGGCCAGACCGCGGTGGGAGCCGGCGAGACGTTCACCTACAACCTGACCATCTTCAATGCCGCGGGCCACCCGGCCACCGGCGTGGCGCTCACCGATCAGATTCCGCCGCACACGAGCGTGGTCTCGGCCAGCGACGGCGGCTCGGAGTCGGGCGGCGTGGTCACCTGGCCGGCGTTCAACCTCGCGTCCGGCGCCATTGCGAACCGCAGCCTGACCCTGTTGGTGAGCGAAGCGATCCCGCTCGCCGTGACCTCGCTCACGAACCAGGCCTCGGTGACCGACGACGGCAGCCACGGCCCCGATCCGACGCCAGCCAACAACTCGGCGTCGGATACGAACAGGGTCTCTTCGGTGCGGGCGCGGGCCGGCGGACCCTACGACGGAGACGAGGGCGTGGCGATCGCGTTCGACGCCTCCGGCTCGACCGACCGCGACGGCACGATCGTGTCCTACCAGTGGGACCTCGACGCCGACGGCGCTTTCGACGACGCCACCGGCGCGACCGCGAGCAGGACCTTCCCCGACGAGGGGAGCTTCACCGTGGCCCTCCAGGTCACCGACAACTCGGGCGAGACCGACATCGACACGGCGACGGTGACGGTGCGCAACGCCGCTCCGGTCGTGGAGGCCGGGCCGGACCTCCTGCGGGCCGAGACTGACTCCGTCACTCTGGCAGCGACGTTCACCGACACCGGGGTCACCGACACGCACACTGCCACCATCGACTGGGGCGACGGCAGCCCGGTACAGGCCGGAGTTGTCACAGAGACCAACGGCGCGGGCAGCGTGGCCGGCGGGCACGCCTATCCGGACAACGGCAGCTTCACCGTGACGGTCTGCGTCGCCGACAACGACGGGGCCACGGTCTGCGACTCGTTCGCTCTGACAGTGGAGAACGCCAACCCGGTCGTCACGCCGACTTCGACGGTGGATCTCCGGACCTGGAGGCCGGAGGCCTACGCGGCCGGCTCGGCGACGTGGAACGTGGCCGCCGACGGCCAGAGCGTGGTCCAGACCGTGAACGGCAATCCCGCCTTCTTCTACGGAGACTTCGGGAGCTTCGGCGTGCGCCTCGAGGGCAAGATCCGCACCACCGACACGGACGACGACTTCATGGGCTTCGCTCTCGGCTTCCGCCCGGGCGACGCGGCGAATCCGAACGCGGACTTCCTGGTGGTCGATTGGAAGCAGAACAACCAGGGCGGCTCGCTGTGCGGCAGCAGCACGACGGGGCGGCGTGGCCTGGCCGTCTCGCGCGTGCGGGGCATTCCATCCGCGGACGAGCTCTGGGCCCACGCCAACGGCGCCTGCAACGGGAGCGGAAACGGCCTGCAAGAGCTTGCCCGCGGCCGGACCCGCGGCAATACCGGCTGGGTGCGGAACCAGACCTACACCTTCACCTTCGAGTCTACGGCGACAAGCCTCAAGGTGTGGGTCGACGGCACCCTGGAGATCGACATCACCGGCACCTTCTCGCCGGGCCGCTTCGCCTTCTACAACTACTCGCAGGCCCAGGTGACCTACAGCGCCCTGAGCTCGCAGAACCTCGGCGGCGAGGAAGGGAGCGCCATCACGGCCCGCGGCACCTTCACGGACGTGGGGTTGCAGGACACCCATACCGCAAGCCTGAGTTGGGGCGACGGAGCCGCGACCCCGGGCACGGTCACGCAAGGGACCGGCTCCGGCTCGGTCATCGGCAGCCACGCCTACCAGGACGAGGGGGGCTATACGCTCGATCTCTGTGTGACCGACGACGACGGCGGCACCGGCTGCGCGCCGATCCCGGTGACGGTGCTCAATGTGACTCCGGCCGTGAACGCCGGTCCCGACCGCCTGACCTACGCGGGTGAGGACGCCAGCATCGAGCCGGTGACCTTCACCGATCCGGGCGTGCTCGACACCCACACAGCCACCATCAACTGGGGCGACGGCCAGACGACCGCGGGCACCGTGACCGAATCCGGCGGCAGCGGCGCGATCGCGGGCACGCACACCTACGCGGCCAACGGCGCCTACACGGTGACGGTCTGCGCCACGGACAACGACGGCGCCACCGGCTGCGACAGCTTCTCCTGGCAGCGGCTCGACCCGGTGCTCGACCTGCGGCTGACCAAGGCCGCGGACCGCAAGTTCGCCCGGCCCAACCAGAACGTGCTCTACACCCTGACCCTCGCCAACATCGGCACGCGCGAGCCGCAGGGGGTCGTCCTCACGGATACGCTGCCGCCACACCTGACGTTCATCAGCGCCAGCGACGGCGGGGTGTGGAACGCCGCGACGCGGACGATCACCTGGACGATCGCCCGCGTCGCCTACCAGCAGACGCTCACCCGCACGGTGACTGCCCGCGTCGACGCCGCGGCGCCGTTCAACACCCCGGCGGTCAACACCGCCCAGGTGACGGACGACGGCCGCTTCGGCCCCGACGTCACTCCGGCGGACAACACCGCTTCCGTGACCGTGACCCTCTGGGACGGCCTGACGCCGTTCGTCGACGGCGGCGCCGACCGGTCGGTCGTCGAAGGCGACGTGGTCACGCTGTCGGCACCCTTCAACGATACGACCACGGGCGAGGCCCACACCTTCACGATCGACTGGGGAGACGGCACGACCACAAACGGGGCCGTGAGCGGCTCCCAGACGAACAATACGATCCCCGGCTCCCACGCCTACCCCGAGCAGGGGAGCTTCACGCTCCGCGTCTGCGTCAGGGACGCCGCCGGCCGCACCGGCTGCGACGAGGTCGCGGTCACGGTGGCGAACGGCGCGCCGCGGGTCAACGACGACGCCGGGGTGGACCTGCGGCGCTGGCGCGCCGAATCCTACGGCACCGGACCCAACTGGGCCGTGTCCGCCGACGGCAGGACCGTCACCCAGACGATCAACAGCGTCCCGACGATCTTCTACGGCGACTTCCCGGCCTTCGGGAACCGCATCGAAGGGACGATCCGCGTCCTCACCTCGGGGGACGACGACTTCATCGGCTTCGTCCTCGGCTTCCTGCCGGGTGACACGACCAGCGCGAACGCCAATTACCTGCTGGTCGATTGGAAGAAGCAGGACCAGGCGATGACCTTGTGCGGCACCAACATGACGGCCCTGCGGGGGCTGGCGGTCTCGCGCATACAGGGGATCCCGAACGAGGGTGAGTTCTGGCTCCACCGCGACGGTACGTGCAACGGCCTCGGCAACGGCATCGAGGAGCTGGCGCGCGGCATCACCCGCAGCCGGACGGCCTGGGTCCACAACACCGACTACAAGTTCACTTTCGAATTCAGCGCCACCCGGCTGCTGGTCTATGTCAACGACACCTTGGAGTTGGACGTCCAGGGCGACTTCCGCAACGGGCGGCTCGGCTTCTACAACGCCTCCCAGGAGCAGGTCCGCTACAGCTCCTTCACCTTCGCGGCGAGGATCACCGACGAGGGCCAGCCGGTGGAGATGGCGCCCACTTTCGGCGACCCCGGTGTGCAGGACACCCACACGGCCACTCTGGAGTGGGGCGACGGCGAGACCACGCCCGCCGACGTCGAGCAGGGCACCGGTTTCGGCACCGTGCGCGGCACGCACACCTACGGCGACAACGGGGCGTATACCGTCCGGACCTGCGTGACGGATGACGAAGGGGCGGCCGGCTGCGGCAGCTTCCCGGTCACGGTCCGCAACGTGGCGCCGGTCGTGGATGCGGCTCCGGACCTGACGGTCAGCTTCGGCGCGCCCGTCACGGCCGATCTCGCCGCCTTCACCGATCCGGGCTTCCGCGACACCCACACGGCCACCATCAACTGGGGCGACGGCACGACCACGGCCGGAACGGTCACGGAGACCAACGGCGCCGGCACGGTCTCCGGCACCAGGACCTACGCCTCCGCCGGCACGCGCACGGTCCAGGTCTGCGTCAAGGACGACGACAACGCCCAGACCTGCGACACGCTGACGGTCACGGTGGTGAACCCACCGGTGCTGTCCGCCCGGAAGACCGCCGCGCTGCAGACGGACAGCGACGGCAGCGGCGTGGTCAGCCCCGGCGACGTGCTCTCCTACGAGATCGCGATCGCCAACAGCGGCGGCCCGGCCACGGGCGTGTCGCTGGCCGATGCCATTCCAGCGCACACGGCGCTGGTGCCCGGCTCGGTCACCACGTCGAAGGGGACGGTCGCCGGCGAGAACCCGGTCACGGTGGACGTCGGCGTGCTCGCCGGCGGCGAGACCGCCACGGTGCGCTTTGCCGTCACCCTCGACGCGGTCTTCCCGGACGAGGTCGACGAGGTGGTCAACCAGGGCGCGGTGCGCAGCAACGAGCTGCCCGAGCTGTCGACCGATGATCCGGGCGCCCCCGGCGCGGCCGATCCGACCCGCACGCCGGTCGCCAAGGCGCCGGAGCTGACGGCGACGAAGGTGGACGAGCTCGCCGCCGACCCCGACGGCGACGGCGTGCCGAGCCCGGGCGACGAGCTGCTCTACACGATCATCATTACCAACAGCGGCGGCAGCGCGGCCAACGACGTGGTCCTGACTGATCTGCCGTCCGCCCACACCCGCGTCGTGGCGGGGTCCGTCTCCACCACCGCCGGCACGGTAGCGAGCGAGGACCCGGTTCGGGTCGAGGTCGGGCGGCTGGCCGTGGGCGCGCCGGTGACGGTCGCCTTCCGGGTGACGATCGACGACCCGGTGCCCGCGGGCGTCCGCGAGGTCTCCAACCAGGGCGCGGTGACGAGCCGCGAGCTGCCCGCCGTGCTCACTGACGATCCGGACCTCGGCGGAGCGAGCGACCCGACCGTCACGGCGATCACGGCCGCGCCGAAGCTGGTGGCCGAGAAGACCGATGCGCTCGCGGACGACGCCGACGGCGACGGAGCGCCCTCGCCGGGCGACACGATCGAGTACCGGGTGACGATCCTCAACAACGGCAACACGTCGGCCACCGGGGTGGCGTTCGAGGACGCGGTGCCGGAGCACGCGGCCCTGGTGCCCGGCTCGGTCCAGGCCTCCCAGGGGACCGTCGAGAGCGAGGACCCCGTGCGGGTGACCGCCGGCGAGATCCGCGGCGGCGAGCGGGCCAAGGTGACCTTCCGCGTCGTCCTCGACGACCCGATCGCCACCGGCGTGCGGGAGATCCGCAACCAGGGCACGGTGACCAGCCACGAGCTACCCGCCGTGCCCACCGACGATCCGGAGGCCGGCGGAACGGACGACCCGACCGTCACGGCGGTGAGCGCCGCGCCGGTGCTGCGCGTCGAGAAGACCGACGTCCTCTTCGCGGACGCGGACGGCGACGGCGCGGCCTCGCCGGGCGACACGCTGCTCTACCGCCTAACCGTAACGAACAGCGGCAACACGGGCGCGACGGAGGTCGTGCTCACCGACCCAATCCCGGCGAACGCGTCGCTGGTGGCGGGCACGGTCCAGACCTCGCAGGGGACGGTGGAGTCGGAAGAGCCGGTCCGGGTGGCGCTGGGCGAGGTGGCGGCCGGAGCGACGGCCACGGTCTCCTTCCAGGTCCGCGTCGACGAGGCCTTCCCGCACACCGCCGTCGAGGTGGCCAACCAGGCCATGGTGGAGAGCGGCGAGCTGGAAGCGGTGGCGAGCGACGACCCGGAGACGCCGGAGGCGGCGGATCCGACCCGCACGCCCATCTTCATCACTCCCGACGTCGCGATTGGCGACGCGGCCGTGGACGAGAACGGTGGCCAGGCCTCCCTGACCGTCACCCTCTCCAAGGCCGGCAACCGCGAGGTGCGGGTGAGCTATGCGACCGGAACGGGCACCGCGCTCGCCGGCGCCGACTACACCCCGGCCTCGGGCGTCCTCACCTTCGCGCCGGGCGAGACCTCGAAGACCCTGGCGGTGCCGGTCCTCGACGACCTGCTGGACGAGCTCGACGAGACGTTCCCGGTCGCGCTGTCCGCGCCGGCCGCCGCGAGGCTCGCCGACGCCGAGGGGGCGGTCACCATCCGCGACAACGACGCGCCGCCGCAGGTCTCGATCGGCGACGCCTCGGTCACCGAGGGAGACGACGGCACGGTCATCGCGGCCTTCGCGGTGACCCTCTCGGCGCCCAGCGGCCTGGACGTGACCGTGCCGTACGCAACCACGGACGGCACGGCCCAGGCCGGGAGCGACTACCAGGCAACCTCCGGCGCGCTCCTCTTCCCCGCCGGCACCACCGCGCGGACGGTGAGCGTGGAGGTGACGGGAGACCGGATCGACGAGCTCGACGAGACGTTCGCGGTGAGCCTCTCGAGTCCGGTCTCCGCGGTGCTGGCGCGCGCCGCGGGCCAGGGCACGATCGTGGACGACGACGAGGCCCGGCTCTCGACTGGAGACGCCAGAGTTCCGGAGGGAAATTCCGGCACGGCCGCGCTGGAGATGCCGGTGACTCTCTCGACGGCCAGCGACCGCGAGGTCCGGGTCGAGTACTCGACGAGCCCGGACACGGCCACGGCCGGCACCGACTACACCACGGCCTCAGGTACCCTCACCTTCCCGCCGGGGACGACTCGCCGGATCGTCGGGGTGCCCGTGCTCGGGGACGTCTTCCTGGAGCCGGACGAGACCTTCTTCCTGGATCTCGCGCAGCCGGTGAACGCGAGCCTGGAGGACGGCCGCGGCACCGGCACCATCGTGGACGACGAGGTCTGCCCTGGACCCAACCTGCTCGCCAACTCCGGCTTCGAGGCGCGGCTGGTGAGCGGAGCGGTCCCGGGCTGGACCACGACCGAGGGCGCCTGGCAGCGGCGGGCGTCCAATCCCGTCCCGGCCGAAGGAAGCTCCTACCTGGCCTCGGCCGCGGGGAGCCCTGCCGAGCTGCGGCAGGACGTCGACGTCTCGGCCTACGCCGCGCGCATCGCCGGAGGCGGCCAGATCTTCCGCTTCTCCGGCTTCGTGAGGACGGCCTCCGAGGACCCGTCGGACGTCGCCCGTATCGTCGTCGAGTACCGCGACGCCAGCAACACGGTGGTGCTCGACGCCTTCGACTCCGGCGAGATCGCAAGCCCGGCCGAATGGCAGGCGGTCTTCGACGAACGGCCGGCGCCGGCCGGTACGGCATGGATCCGGGTCCTGCTCGCCGGCACCGACGCCTGGTTCGACGGCCTGTCGCTGGTCTCGCTGCGGGCGGCGACGCTCACGGTCGGCGACGTCGCGGTCTACGAAGGGCATTCGGGAACGACCCAGGCGCCGTTCCCGGTCCGTCTCGCCTGCCTCGTCGAGGGCGAGGTCCAGGCGAGCTATGCCACGGCCGACGGCACCGCGCTCGCGGGCCAGGACTACCTGGCGGCCTCCGGCTCGCTCACCTTCCCGCAGGGGACGATCTCGGCGACGGTCCCGGTCTCCGTGCTGGGCGACGACGTGCACGAGCGGCACGAGACCTTCACTCTGGACCTGACCCAGGCGGCCGGCAGCCTGGTCCTGCTCGACCCGAGAGGGACCGGGACCATTCTCAACGACGACTTCTGCCCGCGCTCGCCAGGCTTCTGGAAGACCCACAACGAGATCTGGCCGGTCCAGTCCCTGGTGATCGGAGGGGTCGAATACAACGCCTCCGGCCTGTCGGCCCTCCTCTCCTATAATGGATCGGACGCCGCGAGCCATCTGGCGCGCCAGCTCGTGGCCACCGAGCTCAACCTGAGAGTGGGCTCCGATCCGTCGATCCTTCCGATAGTTCGGCAGGCTCACGACCTCCTGGTTCTCTATCCGTCCGGCAGCAACCCGCGCGGAGCGGCCCGCGACCAGGTGAACCAGGTCAAGGACCGGCTAGACGCCTACAACAACCTCCCGTGCCAGGAGGACCCCGTAATCCCCGTACCGTGAACGGCCGCGAGATGCGGAGAGGGAGATCCGTCAGCTCCCTCTCCGCCACCCATCCCGCGGGTGGGACGTCCTTCCCAACAGAAGTTTGCGATCTGCTGTCCACAGGAGTACCATGCGAGACATGGCGAGACGGTTCTTCCCCTCGCATGCTCTTGCAGCGACCCTACTGGCAGCCAGCGTCGTCCTGTCGTTGAGCACTCCGCTCCGCGCGGACGAGGTGTGCCCATGAGCCCGGCAGCCAAGGCAGCCTGCAAAGAGCTGGGATTGGACTGCTGTCAGCCTTCCAGTGAGCGGGTACCACACTCTCCAGTGCAGGTCTCGCCCCCTGTTCTGACCATCGCCGCGCAGCCCCCTCTCGCGGCAACCCCGACCTCCTGTCCGGCCCGGGTCCAGACTACGCTCGAGCCGGCGACCGCGCCCGCGGTCATTCAGGAGGTCGGTTTCTTCACTTCCTTCGACGTATTCCTGATCTGAGCCTTCTCGTCCCTGCGCCTCTCAGGACGCGGTCTCCATCGTCGCTACGGTGGCGAGATACCCCTCGATGTGCTTCCGGATGTCCGGCTGGCGGCCGTCCACGTCGGTGAAGCCGTACTCCCTCGCGAGGTTCCAGGTCGCCAGCGCTTTGCCTGACTTGGCGGAGACGCCCGGATCAGCGGCGAGA
>DASVEF010000295.1:0-3360 GCA_036380715.1 Thermoanaerobaculia bacterium
GCCGGGGCTATACGCGGGTACCGTCGCTGGTCGCGATCTGGTCCAGCGCCCCCTACCTGCACAACAACGAGATCGGAACGTTCACCGGCGATCCTTCGACGAAGGGGCGCATGGACGCCTTCAACGACTCCATCCGTAAGATGCTGTGGCCCGAGAGGCGCGGCAAGTTCGTCCACCGCACCGACCGGGTGACCTATCTCAAGGTCTCCCCCGCCGCGCTCCCGAGGCTCTTCCAGCCGATCCTGGCCCTGAGCCATCTGGTCAAGAACGGGATGGTGACGATCGGCCCGATCCCCAAGGGCACGCCGATCAACCTGCTGTCGAACATCAACCTGGACAACAAAGACCCGCGGTTCAACCTGAGGAGGCTGGCCGATACGCTGGGCAAGACCGGTCGGGACCTGCTGCGGATCAAGAAGGAGAAGATGAACGAGCAGCAGGCGACGGATCTGCTGAGGCAGCAGGTCCCGGGGCTCCTCTCGCTGAGTGCCTGTCCCGACTTCATCGTCGACCGCGGGCACGAGTTCGGCAAGGAGCTGTCCAACCAGGACAAGGAAGCGCTGATCGAGTTCATCAAGACTCTGTAGACCGGAGGACGCGTGCAGCAGGAGTGGGAGTACATCGTCGTAGGCTCGGGGGCCGGGGGCGGTCCGCTGGCCGCCAACCTGGCCCGCGCCGGCCACAGAGTGCTGCTGCTGGAGGCCGGAGGCTCGTCCGAGAGCTTGAACATGCAGGTGCCGGCCTTCCACACGCGCGCCTCCGAAGAGGAGGGGATGTCGTGGAAGCTCTTCGTCCGCCACTATGCCGACGAAGAGCGGCAGCGGCGTGACCCCAAGTACTGCCCCGAAGAGGGCGGCGTCTTCTATCCCCGGGCCGGCACCCTGGGAGGATGTACCGCCCACAACGCGATGATCTTCGGGTATCCGAGCAACCGGGACTGGGAAGCGATCGCCGAGGCGACCGGGGACGAGTCCTGGAGCCCCGACGAGATGCGCCGCCATTTCCAGCAGCTCGAGCGCTGCCAGTACCGCCTGGACCAGCGCATCCTGCATCGGATCTTCCGGCGCAACCCGAGCCGGCACGGGTTCGAGGGCTGGCTGTGCAGTGAGAAGGCCAATCCCAAGCTGCTCCTGGGGGATGACGAGCTGCTGGAGATCGTCGTCGATTCGGCGGCGAAGGTCCTCCTCGGCTCCGGCAACACCCTGCAACGGATTCTCCAGCGGATCGCCAGTTTCCTTTTCACGCGCCTCGATCCCAACGATTCCCGGCTGGTCGGCAGGAACGCGGTGGGCGTGCGGATCACTCCGGTGACGGTCAGCGGTGGGCGGCGCACAGGCGCCCGGGAACGGCTGTTGGCGGTCCAGAAGGCCTGCCCGGACAAGCTCACGATTCAACTGGGGGCCCTCGCCACCCGTGTCCTGTTCGAGGACGGCAACCGCGCCGTCGGCGTCGAATACCTGGAAGGCGAGCACCTCTACCGGGCCGACCCGCTGCACCGGTCCGGCAGCCAGGGCGTCCTCCGCCAGGCGCGGGCGACGCGCGAGGTCATCCTCGCCGGCGGTGCGTTCAATACGCCGCAGTTGCTCCAGCTCTCCGGCATTGGCCCGGCCGCCCTCCTCGAAGAGCACGGCATTCCGGTGCGGGTGGACCTTCCCGGAGTGGGAGCGAACCTCCAGGACCGCTATGAGGTGGGCGTGGTGCTCCGCATGAAAAAGCCTTTCGAGCTGCTCGAAGGCGCGACCATGCGGCCGCCGGAGCCGGGCGAAGAGCCGGACCCCCAGTTCCGCCAGTGGCTGGAGGGAAAGGGCGTCTACACGACCAACGGCGCGGTGATGTCGATCATCAAGAAGTCGTCCGAGTCCCGGCCGGTCCCCGACCTCTTCCTGTTCGGCCTGGTGACCAACTTCCGGGGCTACTACCCCGGTTACTCCGAGACGGTCTCGAATTCCCACCGCTACTTCACCTGGGCGATCCTCAAGGGGCACACCAACAACACCGCGGGCCGCGTCGCCATCCGCTCGTCCGATCCCCGCGACGTGCCGGACATCAACTTCCACTACTTCGATGAGGGCAACGACGCGACCGGCGAAGACCTCGAGGCGGTGGTCCACGCCGTCGAGCTCGTCCGCGAGATGACCAAGGGCTACAGAGACCTGATCGAGGAAGAAGAGCTGCCCGGCAAGGACGTGCAGACGAGGGAGGAGATCCGCCAGTGGGTCAAGGACCATGCCTGGGGCCACCACGCCTCCGGCACCTGCAAGATCGGATCGCCGGACGATTCGCTGGCGGTCCTCGACAGCAAGCTCCGGGTCCATGGCACCAAGAACCTGAGGGTCGTCGACGCGTCGGTGTTCCCCCGCATCCCCGGCCTCTTCATCGTCTCCTCGATCTACATGGTCGCTGAGAAGGCGAGCGAGATGATCCTGGCCGAGGCAGCCTCCTGAGCCCTCACCCCTCACCGCGCCGACTCTCTCCTGCGCGGGCTCGCCGCGCGCTCTGAGACGCACCACGAAGGGTGGAGACCGACGCGGGCGCGCCCGCGTTCCTTGAATGTCCTGGAAAGGAGTTGCGGTATGAAAACGAAGATGGCCTGGTTGGCTCTCGCTCTCGTCCTGACGCTGGCGGTGGGACTCGCCCCGGCGCCGGCCCTGAGCGCCCCGATCTGCCTGGTCGGCTGTGTCGACGACGACTACTGCCGCAGGGATTCGGACTGCACGGCTCGGCCGGGCGGCCGCTGCAACCTCATCTGTCCGCGGAACGGCTGCTGCGCCTACTCATAGTTTGTGCCTCATAACCTGCGAGAAGCCGCCGGAGCACAATCCGGCGGCTTTTTGCTTTATGGGAGGCTTGACGCCGGTCTGCGACAGATGTAGCATGCTACAAATGTCGCAGGGAGGCGACGATATGGAACAACCGAACAAGCCGGAGATGAGCCGCAGGGAGCGCCAGATCCTCGACGCCCTCTTTGAGCTCGAGGAAGCGCCGGCGGAGGAGATCCGCCAACGGCTGCCCGAGCCGCCGAGCTATTCGGCGGTGCGGGTGATGCTCACGCGCCTGGAGAAAAAAGGCTACGTGAGCCATCGCGAGGAAGGGGTGCGCTACGTCTACGCCCCGGCGGTGTCCAAGACCCGGGAGCGCCGCAACGCCCTGTCCCGCCTGGTGCGGACGTTCTTCGCCGGCTCCACCGCCGACGCCGTCACCGCTCTCCTGGCCGACGCCGAGGATCTCTCTGACGAGGAGCTGGACCGGCTGTCGGCCGCCATCGAAGAGGCCAAGGAAAAGAGGAAGGAGGAGCCATGAGTCCCGAGATCTTCAACAGCGAGCTTCTTTCAATGGTCCTCGAGGTGGCGGCCAAAGGAG
>DASVEF010000296.1:0-14186 GCA_036380715.1 Thermoanaerobaculia bacterium
CAGCTTCGGCCGGCGAAGGTGGAAGCCGGTCGCGTCCTGGTAAGCCTTCGCGACGAGCAGCGCCTCGCCCTCGCCGAACAGCTTCCCTGTGAAGGTGATGCTGGTCGGCGTGCCGTCCTTGCGGAAGCCGTTCGGCACCACAACGGCCGGGTGTCCGGTGAGGTTGGTCAGCAGGAGGTTGCTGCCACCGTAGGTTGGGACGACGTAGACGTCGACGTCGGACATGACCTTCTCCATCTCCCGCATGGCGAGGGTGCGGATGCGGTTGGCCTGGATATAGGCCACGGCCGGGATGGTCTGGCCGACCCGGAAGACGTTCGGCCAAGCCTGCGCGATCTGCCGGACCAGGAGGTCGTCCTTGCCGCTGCGGGTCAGCTCGTCGAAGGCGGCCGACGCCTCGGCGGTCAGGATCACGGACAGGGCGCTGATCGGCAGGTCCGGCAGCTCGATCGCCTTCAGGTCGATCCCCAGCTTGCTCAGCACCTCCAGGCTCTCGAGGTCGAAGGCGTGCCACTCCTCCCTGCCCTCCTGCGGCTTGGCCTCGAAGAGCGACTTCACGTAGCCTACGCGGAGCTCGCGCACGTCGCGCAAGGGCTCCCACCGAAAGGGGGCGTCTACCGTCGTCGGGTCGCGGTGGTCCGCACCGATGATGTGCCGAAAGACCGCGGCGCAGTCCTCGACCGTGCGGCAGATGGGACCGATCTTGTCCATGCTCCAGGAGAGGGCCATGGCGCCGTGTCGGCTGACCCGGCCGAACGTCGGCCGCAAGCCGGTCGTTCCAGTGCGCGTGCAAGGTGAGACGATGGAGCCCAGGGTCTCGCTGCCGATGCTGAAGGCCACACAGCCTGCGGCCGTGGCCGCGGCGGAGCCGGCGGACGAGCCGCTCGATCCCTGCTCCAGCTTCCAGGGATTGCGCGTCATGCCGCCGAACCAGACGTCTCCCCAGGCCAGCTCTCCGAGCGACAGCTTGGCAAGCAGGACGGCCCCGGAGTTGTCCAGCCGCTCCACGACCGCGGCGTCCATGTCGATCACCTGCTCCTTGAACGGCACCGAACCCCAGGTGGTCGGATAGCCGCGCACGGCGAGCAGGTCCTTCGCGCCCCAGGGGACGCCTCCGAGCCAAGCCTGGCCGCGCCCCGCCTCGATCGCGGCATCCACCCGCTCGGCCTGCTCCAGGGCTCTCTCCTCCGTCAGCGTGACGACCGCGTGGAGGACCGGGTCGAGCCTCTTCAGCCGTCCCAGGTACATCTTGGTGACGTCGACCGAGCTGACCTCTCTCCTGTGGATCAGCCTGTTGAGCTCGATCACCGGCAGGAAAGCAAGATCCTCGAGATCCGAAGGGGCTTCGATCCGCTCCAGATTGCTCGGCCGGAACCAGTCGAGCTTGTGCTCGATGACGGTGCCCGGCAGTAACGGGTCGAAGCGCAGGGCCGGCGGGACGCTGTTGTCGATCCGCACCTCGCGGATCTTCTTGTAGTCGTCGAGCTGCTCGGCGAGGTCCTTCATCATCAGCTCGCGTTCGGCTTCGGTGAATTCGAGCCCGACCAGCTTTTCTGCGTTGGCGACGACGCGGGAGTTGATCGGGCCTTCCTTCTCCTGCGCGGCGAGCACGCTCGGCAGCGCGGCCACCGTCGAGGCAAGGGCGAGGAATCTGCGGCGGTCAAACGGCTCGGTCATGGCGGACCTCCTGGAGGAAGCGGGAAGATTCTACGTCGCCGCGCGATCGCTTGAAACATCTTCGCCCCTGCTCTCGTCTTGCTGAGCAGACGGCGCCACGGGCGCCAGGAGGGTACGAGATGAGCACGAAGAAGATTCTGGCCATCACCCTGCTCGCGGCCGGCCTCACGGTCGCCCGGGCTTCCGCGGCCAAGGACAATCTCTGGATCCACATCCACGTCCAGGACGGCAAGGACGGCAAGGTGTCGATCAACCTGCCGCTGTCGATGCTCGAGAAGTCGTCCGCCTTCATCCCCGGCGAGGCGCGTTCCTCGGGCCGCATCCGCTTCGACGACGAGGACATCACCGTGGCCGAGCTGCGCGAGGTCTGGAAGGAGCTGCAGAGGCAGCCGGACGCGACGTACATCACGGTGGACGAGGTGGACTCGAAGGTGCGCGTGGCCAAGGTGGGGAGCTACCTCCACGTGCGGGCCAGGGACATGAAGCACGGGCGGAACGAAAACGTCGAGATGAAGATCCCCGTTTCAGTGGTCAGCGCCCTCCTCTCCGGCACCGGAGACGAGCTCGACGTCGCCGCGGCCGTCCGCGAGATCGCCCGCCAGGGCGAGGGCGAGCTGGTCACCGTCACCGGCGACAACGAAACTGTCCGCATCTGGGTCGACAGCAGTTCCGAATCCCGTTGAGCCGAGGAGGATGTCATGAGCAAGGGAGCGAAAATTCTGGTCGTCATCGCGGTGCTCGTCACCGTGATGTTCGTCGGCACCGGGCTGCTGATCGCCGGGAGCATCGTGCACAGCGGCGTGGTGACGGTAAAAATCAACGAAACGCGGCCGAACGGGACGACCCTCTATCTGCCCGTCCCGGCGGCACTGGTCTATCTCGGAATGGACCTCCTGCCGCTGGTGGATGACGGCGGCTTGGACGAACTGCGGGCCGACCTCGGCGAATGGAGGCCCTTCGTCGCCGCCACCCTGGAGGACCTGGAGGACTGCCCGGACGCGGTGCTGGTGGACGTCCGGGACGGCGACGAGACCGTCCGCATCGTCAAGCAGGGCCTCGACATTGAGATCCGCATCCACGGCGCGGACGGCAATTTCGAGATCTCCCTCCCCGCCCGGCTCTTTTCCCGCGTGGCCCGCGCAATGGCCTGATCCTCTTTCCCCCTCGCCCGCTCGCGGGAGAGGGCTCAGGGGCATAGCGCTAACGTGCCGATCAACCCCGTTCCTCCACTGTACCGACGCCCCACCGGGCATCCCTACAGTGGGGGAGAGCGCGAGTCAGCAGACACAACGACTGTGCCCCTTGACTCAGCGGCTGCGTCAAGAGACACAACGACTGCGTCAGTTGACGCGGCGACTGCGTCAGGAGACACAGCGACTGCGTCAGTTCACCCAACCGCTAAGTCAAGAGACGCAGCAACTGGGTGAGTCGACGCAGCGACCGCGTAAGTTGACGCAGCAACTGAGTCAGTCGACGCAGCGCTTGAGTCAGGAGACGCAGTGACTGTGTCAGCGGACGCAGCGATTGAGCCAAGAGTCCCAACGACTGCGTCAGTTGACGCGGCCACTGAGTCACGAGACGCAGCGACTGCGTCAGTCGACTCAGCCGTTGCGCCAAGGGACACAGTGACCGTGTAAGTTGACGCAGCGGCTGTGTCAGGAGACACAGTGACCGTGTAACTTGACGCAGCGGTTGCGTCAGGCGACACAGTGACCGTGTAACTCGACGCAGCGGTTGCGTCAGGCGACACAGTGACCGTGTAACTTGACGCAGCGGCTGAGTCAGAAGACACAGTGACCGTGTAACTTGACGCAGCAGCTGAGTCAGAAGACACAGTGACCGCGTCAGTTAACGCAGTGACTGAGTCGGTTGACTCAGCAATTGAGGCAGTCGACGCAGTGACCGTGTCCGTTTGTCGCGGCGACTTCCCCCGCCCAAGGGCCCTCACCCCCTGGCCCCTCTCGCTCGCACTACATGCGCCAAAACTGTGAAGGGAGAGGCGGACAGGGGGAAAAACCCCCGGGGGCTCTTTTCATACCTCCCGAGGCAAAGTTAGCGCCTATGGGGATCAGGGGACGAGAGCCATCTCCGCGATTTTCTGCCCGATGCTCATCGAAGCCGTCGCGCCGGGCGAGGGCGCGTTGAGCACGTGAATCGCCCGCTCGCTGCGCACGATCCGGAAGTCGTCGACGAGCCCGCCATCCCGATCGAGCGCCTGCGCCCGCACTCCGCTGCCTGACCGGTGGACGTCTTCGCTCCGGATCTCCGGCACCAGCCGCTGGAGGTCGCGCACGAAAGCCGACTTCACCCACGAGCGCCAGACTTCGAACGCGCCGATCCGCCAGAAGCGCGCTGCCATCCGCCAAACCCCCGGCCACGCGGCGGTCTCAGCCATATCGCGTAGAGAAACGTCCCGCCAGCGATACCCTTCCCGTTTCAGCGCCAGCACGGCGTTGGGGCCGGCCTCGACCGAGCCGTCCACCCTGCGGGTCAGGTGCACGCCGAGGAAGGGAAAGCGCGGATCGGGCACCGGGTAGATCAGGCCGCGCACCAGGCTCCGCCGCGCCGCCGCCAGGTCGTAGTACTCGCCGCGGAAGGGGACGATCCGCACGTCGGGGTCGGCGCCGCAGAGCCGCGCCACCCGATCGGACTGGAGGCCCGCGCAGTTGACCAGCAGCGAGCAGGCAACCGTTCCCCGGGACGTCTCCACAACCAGGCCAGCGCCGTTCCGCTGCACCGCCGACACCCGGGCGCCGGTGAGGACCTTGCCGCCGCGCTCCTCCACCCGGCGTCCATAGGCGCGGGCCACCGCGGGATAATCGGCGATCCCCGTCTCCGGCACGTGCAGCGCCCCGATGCCCGCGGCATGCGGCTCGAGCTCCTGGATCTCTTCCGCCTTCAGGCGGCGGAGCCCGGCAAGGCCGTTGGCGTGGCCGCGCCGCTCCAGCTCATCGAGACGCGGCAGCTCCTCCGCCTGGGTCGCGACGACGAGCTTACCGCAGCGCTCGTGCGCGATTCCTTCCTCCTCACAGAAGCGGAAGAGGTCGCGTGCGCCTTCGACACAGAGGGTGGCCTTGAGCGAGCCGGGCTTGTAATAGAGGCCCGAGTGGATGACGCCGCTGTTGTGCCCGCTCTGGTGCGTGGCCAGGCGGTCCTCCGCCTCCAGCACGGCCACCTGCCGGCCGCGCCCGGTCAGGGCCATGGCCGTGGCCGCGCCCAAAAGGCCGCCGCCGATCACGGCGACCTCGCAATGGAGGTCCGTGGACATCAGGGAGAGAGCCTTTCGATGCGCCAGCCGCCGTCCGGCAGGCGCCGGTAGCGCAGCCGGTCGTGCAGGCGGTCGGGGCGCCCCTGCCAGAATTCGATGGTTTCGGGCACCAGCCGGTAGCCGCCCCAGAAGTCGGGCAGAGGCACCTCGGCTCCGGCGAAGCGTTCCGTCAGCTCGCGCACCCGCTCCTCGAGCTCCTCGCGGCCGGCGATGGCCTCGCTCTGCCGCGAGGCCCAGGCGCCGATCTGGGAGCCGCGCGGGCGGGAGTGGAAGTAGGCCTCCGACTCCTCGCGCGAGGTCCGCTCGACGGTCCCTTCGACCCGGACCTGGCGGTCGAATCGGCTCCAGTAGAAGACGAGGGCGGCCTGCGGATTCTCCTCCATCTGCCGCGCTTTGGCGCTCTCGTAGTTCGTGTAGAAGACGAGGCCCCGCGCGTCGCACCCCTTGAGCAGCACCACCCGGGCCGAGGGCCGGCCCTGCAGGTCGGCGGTCGCCAGGATCATGGAGGTGTAGTCGTCGGGATCGGCGGCCACGGCGTCCGCCAGCCAGCGCTGGAGCTGCTCCACGGGCTCGGCGGCGAGGTCGCGCTCGTGCAGCCCGGCCCTGGCGTAGTCCCTGCGCACGTCGGAGAGATCCATGGGCGGACATTCTATCCGCGATCCCGCGGGATCTCGTTACGTCTTTACGTCTCCCGACGTATCAGAAAAACAACTCCCGGCAATCTTAATTCTGTCCGCAGGAAACATGATCGATAGGGAGTTCTTCGTATCGATCATCTGACCTGTAAACCGGCTATTTACAAAGGTTTGCGGCACCAATGTTAAATCGGAAAAAACCTTGACTTTCGCCTTTGTTACGCCTAAATTCGGATTGCGGGAGAGAGGACGACGATGATAGCACCGCTTTCCGGAGAGACCCTCGAGAGAACCGAAACGGCGTTGCCGCCGGCTCTCGGAAGGCTGCGCGCCTCCCTCCCTCAGCCTTTCCAGTCGCGCCTGCGCAGCGCTCGCGAGCTGAGCCGGGCGCGGCACGAGGAGGACGAGGAGCATCCGCCGCTGAAGACGGCCGTGCCCGCGCTCGACCGTCTCCTCGAAGGAGGGCTCCCCCGCGGCCAACTGGTCGAGCTCGTCGGCGGCCGTTCGAGCGGCCGGTTCTCGACCGCTCTCTCGGTGCTGGCCGCCGCGACAGGCGTGGGCGAAGCCGCGGCTCTGGTGGATCTCGGCGACGGGCTCGACCCCGCGATGGCCGCAGCCATGGGGGTGGACCTCGGACGCCTGCTCTGGATCCGTCCCACCCAGCTCAAGCAGGCCCTGGCGAGCGCCGAGATGGTGCTCGGCGCCGGGTTCCCGCTCGTCGTGGTCGACCTCGGCAATCCGCCGATCCGCGGCGGACGCGGCGTCGAGGCCGCCTGGCTGCGCCTGGCGCGGTCCGCCCGCTCTCACGGCTCGGCGCTGCTGGTGGGCAGCCCTTACCGGGTGAGCGGCACCGCGGCCTCGGTGGTGCTGAAGGCGAACCGGTCGCGCGCGGCTTGGCAGGGCGGCGAGGGATCTCCCTGGCTGCTCGGCGGCTTCTCCGCGGAGATCGAGATCGAGAAGGTGCGCGGCCGCCTGCCGGGGCAGAGCGAGGGAGTGGAGCTGTCCACGGCGGAGAGCCCGCTTCCCGCGAAGCCCGCCGCCCCCTCGAAGCTCCGGCCGCGGATCGAGAGAGCCGAGCCCCTGCCCTCCGTCTGGGACGTCCCGCTCCGCGCGGCCGGCGGCCGGAGGTAGGCCGGCGGTCACTCATGAGGGTGTCTCAAAAGTGCTAGGCCGCTCCGCTGAGCCCTCACCCCCTGGCCCCCTCTCCCGTCACCGGGAGAGGGGGAAAACACGAAAAAACAGAGGGTGGGCGGGGGCGCCCCTCTCCCGGTGACGGGAGAGGGGACGGGGGTGAGGGCTCGGGCGGCGACTGTACGAGGACTTCCGAGACACCCTCCCATGAGCGCGGTCCGCATCGCCTGCATCCAACTGCCGCTCTTCCCCCTGGCCGCGCGCCTGCGCAGCGAGCCGGAGCTCGCCCGCGAAGCGCTGGTCGTCGTCGAAGGGAACGGCAACGCCGCCCGCGTGGTCGCCGCCAACCGCCTGGCGCGCGGCGCCGCCATCAAGCCTGGATTGACCCTGCCGCAGGCGCGCGCCCTCTGCCCCAAGCTGGTGGCCCGCCCGCGCGACGCCGAGTGCGAGCGGGCGGCCCAGGAGGCTCTGCTGGAGGTCGCGGAGCGCTTCTCACCCCGGGTGGAGGACGCGGGCGAGGGGACCGCGTTCCTCGACGTCCAGGGCATCGAGCGCCACTTCCGCGGCGACTCTCCGGAGCTCGACCTCGGACGCTCCCTGATCGCCTCCGCCGAGGCCGAAGGGCTGCCGGCGCGGGTCGGGATCGCCTCCAGCAAGCTGGCGGCCCGGGTCGCCGCCGGGCTCCCGGAATCGCCGGTGGTTGTCCCCGAAGGCGAGGAGGCCGGCTTCCTCGCGCCCCTGCCGCTGTCGCGCCTGTCGCCGGAGATCGACCTCGCCTCCACGCTGGAGCGCTGGGGCGTGCGCTCGATCGGCGAATTCGCGAAGCTCCCCAAGACCAGGGTGTCGAGCCGCCTGGGCAAGAACGGCCGCGACCTGCACGCGACCGCGCGCGGGCTCGACCCCCGGCCGCTGATCCCGCGCGAGCCGCCGCCGGTCTTCTCCGAAGGGATGAACCTGGAGTGGCCGCTGGTCTCTCTGGAGCCGTTCCTGTTCGTGGGCCGCGCGGCGCTGGAGCGCCTCTGCCAGCGCCTCGAAGCCTGCGGCCTGGCCTGCGCGCGCCTGGAGCTCGCCCTGCGGCTCGAGCCCGACGGCCATCAGACGCGCTCCATCGACCTGCCGGCGCCCACCCGCGACGTCAAGACGCTGCTCACCCTGGTCCGCCTCGACCTGGAGGCGAATCCGCCGGGCGCGCCGGTGGCCGGATTCATCTTCCAGGGGCATCCCGACCGCCCGCGCGAGGCCCAGCTCTCGCTCTACGGGCCGGCGGCCCTGTCGCCGGACAAGCTGGCCACCACCCTGGCGCGCCTCTTCGCGCTGCTCGGCCCCGATCGGGTGGGCTCTCCGCAACCGGTCGACGGCCACCGCCCGGAGCGCTTCTCCCTGGTCGAGTTCTCCCCTCCGCCGCCGCCGGAGGTCCGCCGCGAGCCGCGCGCCGGCCGCGGCCTCCTCGCGGTGCGCGTGCTGCGCCCGGCGGTCGCCGTCGAGGTCCTGACCCGGGAGCCGGCTCCAGAGGCGCCCGAAGAGGAGCGCCAGATCCTCCCTCCCGTCGAGGTCCGCTCGCTGACGAAAGAAGAGGAAGGCAAGCGCCCGCGCATCGAAGGGAGGGTCAAGGTCGCCTCGGGTCCCTGGGGGCTGGAGGAGGGCTGGTGGGCCGAGGAGCCCGCCGGGCGCGACTACTGGGACGTGGAGCTGACGGGCGGCGGCATCTACCGCCTCTTCCGCGAGCGCCAGACCGGGGAGTGGTTCGCGGACGGGATCTACGACTGATCCTGCATCGCCGCCGCGGGCATCACGAGCACGCTGCACGGGGACTCGCGGATGACGTCGGCCGCGACGCTGCCGATCACCACGCGGTCGAAGCCGCCCAGGCCGTGCGTGCCGACGAGCACGAGGTCCGGCCGGGCCTCCCCGATCTCCTCCAGGATCTGCTCGCGCGTGTTGCCCGTGCGCACCTTGCGCTGAACGCGGGGAGCCGCGCCGCCGGCGTGCCTCTCCACGAAGCGCTCCAGCTCCTCGGCGGCGAAGCGGTCGACCTGCTCGGGGGTGAACTGCGGGGCCACCTGGCGCTGGATCACGCTCAGCACGAACAGCGCCTCGATCTCGGTCGCCTCTCCTCCACGCAGCTCTCTCAAGCGCTCCAGACCGATCCGGAAGGCGTCGCCGGACAGGGACGAAACGTCCACCGGAGCGAGCACCCGCCGCGGCGGCACCGGCAGCTCGCCGCGCAGGACCAGCACCGGACAGGAGGCCCGGCGGATGATGCGGTCGGCGGTCGAGCCGAGCATCCGGTGCAGCCGCCCCCCGACCGTGGCGCTGATGAGCAGGAGATCGGCGTCGAGCTCCTCGGCCAGCCCGCAGAGGACGCGATGCGGCGCACCCCTCTGGAGCGTCACGCCCGACAGCTCGTCCGGCGCGACCCCCGCGCGCTCGGCCTGCTCCGCGAGGGCGTCGCGCAGCCGGTTCTCCTCCTCGACAAGGAAGGCGTCCGCCTGGGGGAACGGTCCCAACTCGTTGGCGTATCCGAGCGGCGGCGAGAACGCGTGCGCCACGTGCACCTTGGCGCCGGTCGCGCGCGCCCAGGCGACTCCTGTCCGCAACAGGTCCTCGCTCCCCTCGTCCAGCGAGCTTCCGATCAGAACGGTCCGGGCCTTGTCCGCCATGCTCTCCTCCCCGAGCGGCTGCTCATCAAAAGTCGGCGACAGTATATGGGAGGAGACGGGACGCACGAAGCCGCGGCGCCGGAGCTGCCGGCGCCGCGACTTCGGTAGTATGAACAGGCAGGAAAACTAGAAGCGCCAGACCACGCCGGCGTTGATGCCGAGGCCGCTCAGGTCGATGTCGACGTCCTCGTCGATGTCACCGGGATCCGGGAAGTCGTCCTCTTCCTCGCGGACCGTGGCTTCCATGCTGCGATAGATGGCCTCGACGTTGAACGCCAGGCCCGAAGGCAGCCGGCCGAAGTCGCCGCCCGCCACCACGTAATAGCCGACCTCGTCGTCGATGTCGCCTTCGGTGGTGTCGAGCATGTAGTAGCCCGCGCCGCCGCCGACGTACGGCGCGAACGCCGCGTCCTCGGCGAAGCGGAACGCGAGGCCCGCCTCCAGCGGGATCGCGCTGACCTCGAAGTCGAAGCGCTCGGGCTCGGTGTCCGCGGTGACGTCGCTGAAGTAGGTGCCGCGCAGCTCGAAGATGCCGAACCTCAGTTTGGTGCCGACGCCCAGAGCCTCATCGGCGTCGCTTGTATTCCAGTAGGCGCCGTGGACTCCGATGTCCGCCGCGTTGGCGGGCCCCGCCAGGAACCCCAGCGCTGCCACCACCGCGCCCAGGATGAGCAATTTCTTCGTGTTCATGGTTCAACCTCCGTTCTCGTTAAGTCCGCAACCACCCTTACGGAGTTGCGACGTTCGTTACACCCTCCGGCCGGAGCGTCGCAGTCTCCGGCCATTCACATGCAAAGCGGCTCCCAAATGGAAACCGCCACCTGGAATCAGAGGAGATGCAACGAGCGTTCCAAGCGGGGAAGATGGTGAAGCGTTAAATGACGCGGAAGCGGGGCTCGGCGATCCGCTCGCTGCGGCAGCGGGGGCAGCGGCCGGGAGCCTGGAACCGGCGGGGGGCGCGATCCTCGAAAACGAAGCCGCAGGCGAGGCAGCGGGCGGGATCGACCCGCAGGCGCTCCTTGCCTCGGCGGAGGCTCCGTTCGAGGTGGCGCAGATCGTCCTCCAGCGCCCGTCCGGGCACCGCGAGCTCCCGCCGCAGCTCCTCGAAGCTCAGCTCATCGCGGCGCAGGATCTCGGCGATCCTCTGGCGCGTGGTCTCGGTCGGGGCGGGCTCGGACGGATCGCCGAAGCGGTCGATGGCTACTTCCTCCGGTTCGCGGGCAGGATGCGCTTGCGGAGGCGGATCGCGGCGGGGGTGACCTCGACCAGCTCGTCTTCGCGGATGAACTCCAGCGCCTGCTCCAGGTTCATGATGCGCGGCGGCACCAGGTGGACGGTGTCGTCGGATCCGGAGGCGCGCATGTTGGTGAGCTTCTTCTCGCGGGTGATGTTGACGTCGAGGTCGTTGGCGCGGGCGTTCTCGCCCACGACCATCCCCTCGTAGACCTCCTCGCCGGGCGACACGAACAGCTCGCCGCGGGGCTGCAGGCCCTCGATGGCGTAGGCAGTCGTGCGGCCGGCGCGGTCGGCGACCAGGGCGCCGTTGGCGCGGTGGGAGATGTCGCCCTGCCAGAGGTCCCAGCCGTCGAAGAGGTGGTTCATGATGCCGGTGCCGCGCGTGTTGGTCAGGAACTCGCTGCGGAAGCCGATCAGGCCGCGGGAAGGCACGCGGAACTCCATGCGCACGCGGCCGGAGCCGTGGTTGACCATCTTCATCATCCGCCCGCGGCGCACCCCCAGCTCCTGGGTGACGACGCCGATGAACTCCTCGGGACAGTCGATCACCAGCATCTCCATGGGCTCGTGGATCTGGCCGTCGATGCGGCGGGTGATGACCTCGGGCTTGCCGACCGACAGCTCGAAGTCTTCGCGGCGCACCATTTCGATGAGGATGGCGAGCTGCAGCTCGCCGCGGCCGGAGACCTTGAAGACCTCGGGCGAGTCGGTCGGCTCGACGCGGATGGAGACGTTGGTCAGCGTCTCCTTGGCGAGGCGGTCCCTGAGCTTGCGCGAGGTGACGTGCTTTCCGGAGCGGCCGGAAAACGGCGAGTCGTTGATCGAGATCATCATGGAGATGGTCGGCTCGTCGATCAGGATCGGCGGCAGGGCGCGCGGATTCTCGCGCTCCGTCAGGGTCTCGCCGATGTTGACCTCCGCGATGCCCGCCACGGCGACGATGTCGCCCGGCCCGGCCTCCGCGATCTCGATCCGCCGCAGCCCGTCGTAGCCGTAGAGGAGTGTGACCTTCACCGGCTCGACTTCGCCGTCGCGGCGGCACAGCGCGGCCTCCTGCGCCTTGCGGATGCGGCCGTTGAAGATGCGGCCGATGGCCAGCCGGCCGACGTAGTCGTCGTAGTCCAGCGTGTTGAACTGCATCTGGAGCGGCGCCTCGGGATCGTACGCCGGGCAGGGCACGGAGCGCACGATCTCCTCGAAGAGCGGCTCCAGCGTCTCGTCCTCGCCGTCTGCCGTTCGCCGGCAGCGGCCCGCCCGGGCGTTGGCGTAGAGGATCGGGAACTCGAGCTGCTCCTCGCTGGCGTCGAGGTCGATGAACAGGTCATAGACTTCGTTGACGACCTCGTTGATCCGCGCGTCCGGCCGGTCGATCTTGTTGATCACCACGATGGGCTTGAGGCTCGCCTCCAGCGCTTTGCGCAGCACGAACCGCGTCTGCGGCAGCGGCCCTTCGCTGGCGTCGACCAGCAGGAGGACGCCGTCGACCATCTTGAGGGTGCGCTCGACCTCGCCGCCGAAGTCGGCATGACCCGGGGTGTCCACGATGTTGATGTGGATCCCTCTGTAGGTGATGGCCGTGTTCTTGGCCATGATGGTGATGCCCTTCTCCCGCTCCAGGTCGATCGAATCCATCACCCGCTCCGCGACGTTCTCGTTCTCGCGGAAGATCCCGCTCTGCCAGAGCATCGCGTCCACCAGCGTGGTCTTGCCGTGGTCGACGTGGGCGATGATGGCCAGATTGCGGACGTCTTCTCTTCTCTGCTGAGTCAAACGCTTCTCTCCGTTCTGTTTTCGGGGGTCGCCGCGGCGCGGCACACCGAGAATGGGGCCGGAGGATACCATACCGGGCCTGTCCCGCATGTAACGTTTACTCTGCATGCACCATTCCCCTCTCCCGCACCGCGGGAGAGGGCCAGGGGAGGGGGGTCCTACCGCGCCAGCGAACGCACGGCGCGCACCGCCTGCCGGATCCGCTGGACCTCCTGCGGCTCGAAGTAGGAAGATCCGCAGCGGGAGCAGACCCAGGCGGGCACCGCGTCCCAGGCGAGACGGCAACCCTCCTGCTCGATCGACACCCGGGTGGTCGACCTCTGGACCGGTCCCTGGCAGCCGAGGCAGCGCATGCCGAGGGTTTCCGCCGCCTGGGAAGCCGGCCTCGGCAGGAGAGGCAGGGTCTCGTCGGGATCGTGAGGGCGCACCGAGCGGAGCGCCGGCCTGGGAATGGCGTAAGCTTGGCGCGAAGGCGAGGAGAGCACGCGATCAGGAACGGACATGGAGATCCCCCTCTAGGACACCGAGAAATGATGCAAA
Source organism: Thermoanaerobaculia bacterium (assembly GCA_036380715.1). Classification (GTDB taxonomy): domain Bacteria; phylum Acidobacteriota; class Thermoanaerobaculia; order Multivoradales; family UBA5704; genus UBA5704. The sequence continues at coordinate 12,918 of DASVEF010000296.1, forward strand.
CTCCCTGCCGTCGTGGCCCGTACAAGACTCCAGGAGAGATCTCGATGAAGCCCGCATCCCGTCTTCGCCATACTCTTGCCTCGCTCGCCCTGGCAGCGTCCGTATCGCCCCTTTTGGCACAGGCTGCCCCGCCGCCGGCCACGGCCCCGGAGCTTCCCCGCGGCACGGTGATCGAAAGGGTCGAGGTCTCGGCTCAGCCCAGGTATTCGTACGCGCTCTACCTTCCCTCCGGCTACCGGCCCGACCGCCCGTGGCCGATCCTCTATGCCTTCGATGCGCGCAGCCACGGCAAGCTCGTGGCGGAGCGCTTCAGGGCCGGAGCCGAAAAGTACGGCTGGATCGTGGCCAGCTCCAACGACAGCCTGAGCGACATACCGATGGCTCCCGGCCTGGAGATCATGCGGGCGATGTGGACCGACACCCACGCCCGCTTCGCCATCGACGACATGCGGGTCTACGCCGCAGGCTTCTCCGGCACCGTCCGCCTGGCCTGCACGCTCGGCCTCACGGCGCCCGGAACGATCGCGGGAGTGATCGGCGCCAGCGCCGGCTTCCCCACGGACCGGCCGCCGACCAAGGACGTGCCCTTCGCCTTCTTCGGAACCGTGGGAGACTGGGACTTCAACTACTACGAGATGCTCGAGCTGGAGGAGACGATGACCCGGCTCGGCCTTCCCCATCGCATCGAGACGTTCGAGGGGGGGCACATCTGGCCGCCGGAAGCGCTGGCGACCCAGGCGATCGGCTGGATGGAGCTGCAGGCGATGAAAGCGGGCAAGCTCCTCAAGAGCCCGGAGGTGATTGAGGCCCTGTGGGCCGAGGACCTCCAGCGCGCGCGCGGCCAGGAGGCCGCGGGCAAGGTCCTCGAAGCCCAGCACACCTGGTCGGCGATGGCGGCCAGCTACGCCGGTCTCCGCGACATCGCCGAGGCGGCGCGCAAGGCGGCCGAGCTGAGCGCCTCCGAGGCGTTCAAGAAGAACGTGGAGGCGCGGGCGGCGCGCAACCGGCGCGACGTCGAGTACCTGGAACAGGCGCCGCAGATCCTCGCCCGCAGCAACCCGGTGAACGCCGTCGAAGGACCCGTCACCGTCAAGCAGGTCGCCGCGGAGCTGAAGATCCCGGAGCTGAAGGCACGCGCCAAGTCCGCCGATCCCGACGAGCGCCTTTCGGCCCAGCGGCTCCTCAGCCTCACGCTCATCCAGACCGCGTACTACCTTCCGCGGATGTTCACCGAGCGCGGCGAGCACGACCGGGCTCTCTTCATGCTGT
>DASVEF010000297.1:0-3192 GCA_036380715.1 Thermoanaerobaculia bacterium
GCACCCCCGCCCGGAAGGAAGTCGGCGGTGTTCGCAGGACCGCTCTTCCGTAGCCCGGATTGGCCGGGGTGGGGAGGGAGTTGTCCGACTCCTGGAAGCCCCAGCGCTGGTCGAGCAGGACCGGTCTCTGCGCGTTGAGAATGTTGAAGATGTCCACCAGGAAGTTGATGGTGGCGGGTCCCACGGCGAGCGGATAGCCGAGGTGGAGGTCCGCCTCATAGGTGTCCGGCGTGCGGCCTTCGGCGCCGCGGCGGGTGAGGAAGAACTCGTAGCGGCCGTAGATGTCCGAGTAGCCGTAGCGGGTCATCGGCGTGCCCGTGCGGTAGTAGGCCGCGAGGCCCACCGAGAGCTTCCACGGGGTGAAGTAGGTCCCCGAGAGTTTGAATTGATGCCGGCGGTCGTTCGACAGCGGCCCTTCGTTGGTGATCCGCGACAGGTCGCTGCCGTTGGTGAAGAAGTCGTAGTAATCGTAGGCCGCCGTGATGTTCGGGTCGGCGCCGACGTTGGTGAATGGAGCGTAGAGGCCGTCGAAGTTCCCCTCCAGCTTGGAGTAGATGTAGGAGGCGAGCCCCTGCCAGTTCTTCGACAGGCGCTTGTTGACGTCGAGCTGCACGCCCTTGAAGACCCGTTCCGGCTTCGGCGCGGGGAAGGTCTGCGCGTAGTCCAGGGTGAAGACGCGGCTCATGATCCCTTTGCCCGGGTTGCCGATGCAGTAGGTGCCGTCGCCCGCGCAGAGGAAGTCTTCGATCACCTCGCCGTAATCCCGATAGATCCCCTTGATGCCCACGGCCACGTCGGGCAGGATCTCGCGCTCGTAGCCGAGCAGGTACTCGTTGATGTACTGGTTGCGCAGATCGGGATCGGACGGCTCGGTGAAGCCGCCGAAGATCGCTGATTCCTGGCCCAGGTCGCGTTCCGCGTTCGCGTCGGGCCGCGTGCTGGTCGCGCTGTAGTTGAAGATGCGCGCCTGGCGCTCGAAGGAGAACGAGCGGACCACCAGGTCCATGGGGAGCTGCTCGTAGTAGCGGCCATAGGAGCCGAAGACCTTGGAGCGGCCCTGGCTCTCGGGGTCCCAGATGAAGCCGAGGCGCGGCGCGTAGTCGTCCTTGAGGTCGATCTGCTTGGTGCCCGCGGCGTCGATGATCTCCTGGCGGTCCCAGCGCACGCCGAGGCTGAGCGTCAGGTTCGGGCGCGCCCTCCAGCGGTCCTGGAGAAAGAGCGTGGTCACCTTGTGCTCGGGCGAGGCGACCAGGGCGGAGACCGGCGCGTTGTCCAGCGTGGCCGTCGGCGTGGTCCAGTAGAAATGGCTGTAGATCGGCTGCGTCGGATCGGACGGGTTGAAGAAGACGTCGATCTGCTGGCCGCCCGAGTACTGGCGGGTCACCTCCGCGTCCTCGGTCTCGTATTCGGCGCCGAGCTTGATCTCGTGGCTGCCCTGGTAGCGGGTCACCGCGCCGCCCACGAAGTCGCGCTCGAAGTCCTTCTGCTGGACGAGCCCGAAGCCGCCGCGCTGAAAGAAGTCGAAGTCCACATCGCGGAACTGGATGGCGTTGCCGGCTCCGGTGGACGGTCCGACCGAGTTTTCCTCCTGGTGCAGGGCGTACTGCGCGGAGACCACCCAGCTCGAGGCGAGGAGCCCTTCATAGCGCAGCGCGTAGTCCTGGCCGCCGAAGCTGCGGATCCCCTCATAGGTCGACGCCTCGCCGTTGAGCGAGTGCTGGGCGTCGTTGATGGCGCCGGTGTCGTCCCGCGGATCCTGGAAGAACGTGCCGATCAGCGACTGGCTGTCGCTGAGCCGGTAGGTGAGCTTGAAGGCACCGAGGTCGCGCTCGCTTTCGGACCCGACGATCTGTCCCGCGCGCGGGCCGGCGGGGAGGGCGCTCTCCGTGGTGTGGGTCACACGGTCGTAGGCGCCGAAGAACCAGAGCTTGTCGCGGAGGATGTAGCCGCCGAGGCCGATGCCGTAGTCCTCGCGGGTGAAGCCGGTCACGGTGCCGCCCGTGGAGACGATGGGCTCGGGATCGCCCTGCAGCGAGTCGTCGTCGTAATAGCCGAAGACGTCGCCGTGGAAGTCGTTGCCCCCGGACTTGGTGATGACGTTGATGATGCCGCCGGTCGAGCGCCCGAACTCGGCCTCATAGCCGCCCGTCTTGACGTCCACGGCCTGGATGAACTCGAAGTTCAGCTCCTTGCCCTGAAATCCGTATTCGACTCCGGTCGTGTTGACGCCGTCGATATAGAACACGTTTTCGGCGCCGGTCGAGCCATAGACCGTAATTGTGGATTGCGAAGTGTTCTCCGGGTTGGCGTCGGACGAGATGCCCGGGGCGATCTGCACGACCGAGGAGTAGTTGCGCCCGGTCGGCAGCGTCTGGAGCTCGCGCGTCCCCAGATTGGAACCCAGGGAGGTCGTGGTCGTATCCACGACCGGCACTTCGCCGGTGACCGTGATCTCCTCGGCCATGGCCGGCCGGAGCACCGGGTTCAGGGTCGTGTCCTTGTCGAGGCTGACCGTCACCTGCTCTCTCCTGTCGGAGCCGAACCCTTCCAGGGTGAACGAGACCGTGTATTCGCCGGGCGGCAGCAGGGTCAGGCGGTAGGCGCCCGACTCGTCCGTGACCGCCACGCGCTCTCCCTGGAGCGCGGGTCCGCGCGCCTCGACGGTCACGCCGGGCAAGCCCGCGTCCTGGTCGTCGGTCACGCGGCCGACGATGCCGCCCGTGGTCTGCGCCGAGGCCACGGCCGTGGCGGCGAAGAGCAGGGCTCCCAACAGAAAGCAACGACAACGTCGGGTCATCGCGACCTCCTCCTGTGCAGATCAAGACAGCTAGGGGCAATGTACCACAGGGGCCTCAGCCTGGGGTTGGAAACCCCAGGCTGGACTGTTTCACCCTGACGGGCGGTTCCTCCACCCGGAAGCCCGCCCCTCTGGGTCGGTACAACCCAGCCTGGGGTTTTAACCCCAGGCTGAATCAGCGCGAGAGGGACTCCAGCGCCTGCCGGATCTCCGGCTGGTCGGGATCGATCTCCAGGGATCGCCGGAAGGCGCTCGCCGCTCTCTCCGGATCTCCCAGGCAGAGCCGGGCGAGGCCCACGGAGGCGTGGGCGAGCGGGAGCGAAGGACCGAGCCGCGCGGCCTCCTCGAAATCGGCGAGAGCGGCGCGGCATTCCTGGCGTTCGAGACGGTAGCGG
>DASVEF010000298.1:0-36242 GCA_036380715.1 Thermoanaerobaculia bacterium
TCGACGCTCTCCTGCAGCCGTTCGGCGAGTTCTCGCCGATGGGTCTCCTCTGGAGCTTCATGGCGGCTTCCCTCAGCTACACGATTTTTGGCGGCCTTTCCGAAATGGTCGGCGGCCTGCTCCTCACCGTCCGCCGCACCACGCTGCTGGGAGCGCTCATCTCCATCGCGGTGATGACCAACGTGGTCGTGCTCAATTTCAGCTATGACGTGCCGGTCAAGCTGTATTCGTTGCATCTCCTGCTACTGGCCGTCTTTCTGATCCTTCCGGACCTGCGGCGGCTTGCGAACGTCCTGGTGCTCAACCGGCCCGCGGAGCCAGCCAGGATCGAACCGCTTTTTCAAAGAAAGAGGCTCCGCCAAGGCGCGGCGATCCTTTGCGTGGTGCTCGTCGCCGCTCTCACGATCTGGGAGCTGTATGAGTCCTACGGGTACGCGAAGGAGTACGGCTACTTCTCGCCCAAGCCGCCGCTGTACGGCATCTGGGAGGTGGACGAGCTCGTCGTCGACGGCCAAGTCCGGCCGCCGCTGCTTACGGAAAAGGACCGGTGGCGCCGGGTGGCCATCGACTATTACGACTCACTCCTGATCCAGCTCACGGACGATTCCTGGCACGGCTTCCTGCTGAATCTGGACGACCAGAAGAAAACCCTGACGCTGACGAATTACAAAGACGAAACGTGGAAGTCCGCTTTTTCCTACACGGAGCCCGGGCCGGGGCTGCTCGTGATGGAAGGAACCTTCGGCGGAAAGAAGATCCAGGCCAAACTCCATCGGGTCGATGAGTCTAAGTTCCTGCTCATCAGCCGGGGCTTCCACTGGATCAACGAGCGGCCGTTCAATCGGTAGGAGTGGTTACGGCAGGTTCTCCAGGTCGTTGAGATCCTTGTTCCGGCCGCTTGCTTTTTTGTTGGCCTTCAGGTCGTCCAGGTTGATGAGGCTGACCGGAACGCCGTCCATGACGTCGTCGACTCTGGCTCTGTAGCACTCCTCGAAGTCGACTCCTGGAATGGACGTGAAGATCTCGAGTCGAATGGGAGGAACACCCATCCGGACGATCTGGTCTTCTCTCAGGAAAAGATCTTGCGAGAGGTTCGGGACGTCGAATCCGAACTCCCGAAGTACACCGACCATCTTCTCCGCATTGTTGGATCCTCTGCGAATCCAGATGTCCATGTCCACCGTGGCTCGCGGATAGCCGTGATACCCGACGGCGTAACCGCCCACCAGGAGATATTCAACTTGATGGGCGTTGAGTAACTGTAAGAACTCTCTGAAGTCGGGTGGTAGCCGGATCGTAGCCATAGAGGATCTGCCTCATCTGCTCCAGCGCTTCAAGGCGCTCATGCGGCGTCTTGTGAGCCCAGTAGTGCTTCTCGTCGCTCTCGGCATAGAGCGGACGGATAGAGAAGGCGCTGCGGTCGAGCCTGGGGAAATCGTCAGAGACAGAATCGCCCATAGAAGCTTAGTGTATCAGTTGGACCTCCACCTCCGTGCTGCCGCCCGAGGTCACCACGGCGCGGGTCTTGGAGAGGGTGGCGCCGTCCTTCTGGATCTCGACCTCGTAGGCGCCGGGGGCCAGCGAGCGGATCTCGAAGTCTCCGGCCTCGCCGGTGCGCCCGGCCGGACCGGAGAAGGACAAGCCCAGAGTTTCATAGAGCCCCCGTACCAGGACAACGGCATCCGGGACCGGATCGCCGGTCCCGGCAGTCACCTGGCCGCGCAGGGCGCCGGTGGCGATGTCGAGAAGGATCTCCCGGTCTTCCGTAAGGCTCAAGGGGACGATGGCTCCGAATCCCCTCTCGGACTGCTGGATCAGGAGCGCAGAGGTATTCGCGGGAAGATTCGGGATGGTGAACGTGCCGTCGTACCCGGTGCGGTGAGGGCCTCCGAACGAGCTCTTCTGGGCGAGCAGCGTCAGCTCGGCGCCACGCAGCGGCTGTCCGTCGACCAGGATGCGCCCGGTCAGCCTCTTGCTCGCGGGAAATTCGAGGTCCAGGACGGCTTCGGGAGTCCCTGGCTCGATCCGCACTGTGCCCTCGGTGTGCAGGGGACCGGCGTCGGCGGTCACCCTCCACTCGCCGGGAGAGAGGTCAGGCTTCCGGTAGACACCGTCCGGATCCACCCGCGCCGGCCCGCTGCCGATCCCTCCCCAGGTGTTCACCCGCACCTCTTGGAGGCTTTCCGGAGGGAGGCCCAGGAGACGCCCGGTGAGGAGGGTGCCGGAGCCCTGGCGCGAGAACTGGAGCTCGACTCCGGAGACGGGCCCTCCGGCGACCACTACCTCGGCGGTGGCTCTCCCGAAACCTTTGCGGTTGGCGGTCAGCGTGTGCGTCCCGTCTCCGACGCCCCGCATCACGAACGAGCCGTCCGCCTCGCTCCACGTGGTTCCACTGCTCTGGAGCGAGACGGAGGCGCCGCCGACCGGGTCTCCAGCCTCGTCGATCACCCGGCCTGAGACCTCTTGGCCGTCGGGGATCACCAGGTCCAGGTGGTTGCTCCCCGGGTGGACAATTTGAGAGCGCTCGATCCTCTGTCCTTGTGCGAAAGCGGCGATCTTGTAACTGCCCGGAGGGAGCGCGATGCGATAACTCCCCGCTGCGTCGGTTGAGGAGGAGATTTCGTGCAGCAACCGCCGTCTCTTTTCGAGAGGCGCTTCGGGGAAGGCATGAATCTGGACGTCCGGGAACGGCTCTCCCGCCGAGGTCAGCACCCGGCCTTCAAGGAGGGCCTGCCGTTCCAGGACGATCTCGACCCCCTCCAGGTCCCGATCCTCCGTGAGGGTCAACCCCTTCACCTCCCAGTTCTGATATCCCGGAGCTGAGACCTCCAGGTCGAAGGTGCCTGGCGGGAGGTTATGTGTCCGGAACTCGCCGCGGAGATCGGTGTGGCCGACGGTCTCCACGCTCCGGCTGCCGCCGAATCCCTGACCGCCGAAGCCGATCTGCGACTCCCGCACCGAGGAGAGAGAGGCGTTCGGAACCGGCTCTCCAGCGGGACCGACCACCCGCCCGGCGATCCGCCGGGCCACGGAGAGCTCGACTTCAATGGGCTCCGCCGTCGGCGCCTCCACTCCCGGCACTTTCACCCGTGGGTGGTCGGGATGCTCGACTTCGAGGTCGTAGCGCGCGCCGGGGCGGAGGCCGCCGAGGCGGAAGCGGCCGTCGCGGCCGGTCCGCGTCGAGGGTGGCATGGAACGGAGGGGCCTGTGGGGGAAGAAGCCGACCCGGGCTTCGGCCCCTTCGACCGGGGCTCCGCGGCGGTTCGTCACCTGGCCCTCGATGACCGCTCCGGGCTGGAGCGTGATCGTCCCCAGGTCGGCCGGGGGGCCGGAAGCGATCTTGATCTCCGGGCGCTCGAACGGCGCGAATCCGGGATGATCGACGAACAGCGCATAGAGGCCGAGGGGGAGGCCGCGGATCTCGAACCGGCCCGTGGCGTCCGAGACGGCCTCGAAGGCCTCGGCCATCTCGACCGGTCCCCCGTTCCCCAGGATCAGGAAGGCTTCGGCGACCGGCCGGCCGGCCTCGTCCACGATCCGGCCGAGGGCGGTCTGACCCGCGCCGAGCACGACCTTGACCGGAGCCGACGGGCGGCCGGCAGGGGCCGTCCGGGCCTGGACGGTCGCTTGGAGGAAGCCTTCACTGGAGGCGGTGATCTCGTAGGACCCCCGGGGCAGGAGCCCTGGAAGGCGGAAGCGGCCGTCGGAGCGGCTCCATGCGACGCCGGTTCCTCTACGGCTCTGGGCCCTTCCTGGCGCCGGAATCGAGAGGTACGCCCAGGAGACCGGATTCCCCTGCGGGTCTTCCACCCGGCCTTCGAGCGCCGCGGCGGGGCGGAGGGAGAGCACGGCTTCGGCGCCGGTCCTGGGGACCGGCTGGCGCTCGCTCCTCAGATATCCCGGCGCCACGGCTTCTAACTGGACCTCCCGCTGGGGCAGGGTCAGAAGAAAGCGGCCGGCGGCATCGGTCCGGACCGGAGGCGAAGATGGGGCGGCCCAGACCAGGGCGCCCGCGACCGGAGCTTTCGAGGCCGCGTCGACGACCCGGCCGGCGACGACCTCCGGACGGCCGAGCCGGACGATCAGGGGCTGAGCTCCGGCCGCGGCAGCTCGCGGGACCTGCGCCCGCTCTCCACCCGGCCCTTCGACGGTCAGCGGCGGCTCTCCGGGTTCCGGCAGGACCGTCCGCAGACGGCCGTCCGGGCCGGTGACGCCCACCGGCCAGGAGCGCCAGCGCACCAGGGCTCCCGCGACCGGACGCCCTCCGGCGTCGCGCACCTCGATCGGGCGCGCCGGGCGGGCGAGGACCTCGACCCGGTCCGGCAGACCGGCTTCCCGCCGGGCTCCAGCCGCGAGCCCGAGGAAGTCCGGGTGGACTACGTAGAGATTCAGCCCTTCATAGTGGACCGCCTGGAGGACCGCCTTTCCGTCCTGGCCGGTCCTGACGCTCTCCTCGGTGCGGCGCCATCCCTGGAAGCTCCAGCCCGGCGGAAACTCGGGCGACGTGGTGCGCACGTCCACTCCGGCGAGGGGGCGCCCGCCCGCCCCGAGGAGCTGCACCGGGCTCGGAGAGCCCGGGATCATCTGGATGGGCGCGAGGTCCGCATCCTCTGTGAGAGGGAGGAGCGGGTACTCCATGGAGACGGCCTTGTCCGCCCGGACCACGACGCGGTAGAGGCCGCTCTCCGGGGCCTCCAGCTCGAAAGTGCCGTCGGCGGACGGCCGGACGGCGGCGACCGGCGGCGCCTCCTCTCCGCGGGTCAGGCGAAGGACGGCCGCGTCATAGGCCTCGGCCGCGGGGCGCAGCTCGGCCCGGGCTCCCTTGGGTGCGCTCTGGCTGTCCATCGAAAGCACGCGCCCGCGGATGCGCAGAGGCGCCGCTGAGATGGCAGAGGCCAGCCCGAGAAGAAGGGAGAGGCTCCAAAGCGTTCCGGTGAGCGCGGTCCTTCTCATTCCGGTCCTCCGTCTGCCTCCTCCGCGGGCGCCAGCACCACCTGAACGTGGGTCGTTCCTCCCGGGGTCACCGCGATCTGGCTCGGCGAAGCCTTGTAGCCCTGGCTCTGGACGACGACCTCGTAGCTGCCGGCCGGGACGCCGGGTATTTCGAACATCCCCTGATCGTCGGTCTCGGCCCTGGGCAGGGACGATGGGATATCCATGGGCGGAACCTGCCCCAGGAAGACCTCGGCACCGGCGATCGGCAGGCCCTCGGCCGAGAGAGCGCGTCCGGCCAGGACGCCGGTCGCGATCTCGATCAGGACCGGCTGATCCGCGGTGACCTGGAGAGTCCGGGTGTGGAAGAAGCCGCTCGGGAGCGCGACGGCAAGGGTGTGCTCCCCGGGCTCCAGGCCGGAGACCGCGAAAGTCCCGTCATGGCCGGTGCGGGCCCCGCCGTGGGAGGTCGGCTCCTCTCCGCTCGCCACGTTTCCATTGCGCAGAAAGACCTGGGCTCCCCCGACGGGCTCCCCGTCGAGCAACGCACGGCCGTGCAAGGTGATGCCGGTCCGGAACTGGAGGTCGAGGGTGGCGTCCTGGCCCGGGACGACTTCGATCTCGCCTTTGGCTTCGCGCCTGGACGAGAGGGTTGCGGTCACCTCCCAGGTCCCCGGTGCCACATGCGGGATCCGGTAGAGGCCCTGGCCGTCGACGGCTCCGCGCAGGAGCGGCTCGTCGAGCTCGGCCGGCTCGTGGAAGAAGGCGGTCACCGAGATCCCCGCGAGCTCGCCCGGCGAGACCCCGAGCAGGCGTCCGGTGATCGTGGCTCCCCGCCCCAGCTTCAGCTCGAGGCCGCGGACCGGCTCGCCGGCGACCCGGAGCTCCTCGGGGTATGGCGTGGAGGCGAAGCCGCTGCTCGTCCCACTCAGGCGATAGCTGCTTTCAGAGACCGAGGAGAAGAGGAACGAACCGTCGGCGGAGCCGCGGGTGGTTTGCGCCTCGGAAGTGTCGACGTTCCGCAGCGTGACCAGCGCCCGGGGCACAGGCGCGCCGCGCTCGTCGACCACGCGGCCGGACACCTCGACGCCGGCCGGGAAGGTCAGGTCGAGCCGGTTGGCGCCCGGCTTCACCTCGATCGAGGCGGTCGCGTTCTGATCCCCCTCGCGGCTCTCGGCCCAGACGTGGTAGGCCGCGGTCTCCAGACCGTCGAGGCGGTAGCGTCCCTCGCCGTCCGTCTCCGCTTCGGAGCTGCCGGACAGGAGCGGGGCGGACTCGCGGTCTTCGCCGTCGATCGACACGGTCAACTGCGCGCCGGGCACCGGGTTGCCCCGGGCGTCCAGGACGCGGCCTTCGAGGACCGCTCCGCGCTCCAGCGTGACGTCGAGCGGAGGGGCGTCGCGGTCCTCCGGGATGCGGACGCGGCGTACCAGCTTCTTCCGGAACCCCGGGGCCTCGAAAGAGAGCGAGACGTCGCCGGGCGCGAGGCCGGTGAGCCGGAACCGGCCCTCCTCGTCCGTCTCGACATCCTCCCAACTGAAGTCCACGGACCCCACGCCGGCGGCCTCGAGGTCCAGCGTCGAGATCTCCACGCCGCGCACCGGCCTTCCCTCCGGGTCGACCACCCGTCCGGTGAGGCTCCGGGGCGGCCGGAGCCGGATGCGGAGGAGCTCGGGAGTCGGCGCCTCCACGCCCGCGACCTCGGCCTTGGGGTAGGAGGGGTGGACGACCATGAGATCGAAACGCTGGCCACGGGCCAGGTCCTCCACGCGGAAGCGGCCTTCCGGCCCGGTCTGGATCGGCATTTCGAACATCCCGCCCGTGAACATGTCCTCGTCGAAGCCCAGAGAGGCGAAGTCGTCCTGCATGGCCACGATCATGGCCCCTTCGACCGGAGCGCCCTGTTCATCGGTCACCTGTCCCTCGATGACGGCTCCCGGCTCCAGCCGGACCTCTCCGAGGTCCACCTCGCCCGGACGCTCCGGGATCTCGACCCCGCGTGCCATCGCCGGAGCGAAGCCCTTGCGCCGCGCCCGCAGGTGGAACCGGCCCGGGCTCAGGTGGGAGAAGCGGAAGGCGCCCGTGGCGCCGGAGGTGGTCTGGATCTTTTTGCTGTTGAACAGCAGGGACGGCTGCTCCATGACCGATCCTCCTTCCCAGGCGGGGAGCAGCGTCAGCTCGACACCGGAAACCGGCGCGCCTTGAACGTCGAGGACCCGCCCGGAGGCGGCCACCCCGCGGTTCAGCACGATGCGGACCTCCCCGGCGCTCTGGCCGGGCTTGGAGGAATCGGCGGGTGCTTCGGCGGACGCGTAGTCCTCGTGTGAGGCGGTGATCTGGTAGGTCCGTCCGGGAGGCAGGCCCTTGATCCGGAAGCTCCCGTCCGGGAGGGTCGAAGCGGTCGCGCCGGTCATCACTGCCATCATGTCCTCCATGGTGGACGGATGCGACGGCACGGCCCGCAGCGCGGCGCCGGCCACGGGACGGCCTTCGGCGTCGACGACCCGGCCGGAAATCGTGCTGGCCGGGGCCAGGAGCAGGGTGGCGGACGGGGTCGCTCCCTCCAGGCTCTCGGCCGTCCGCGTGTGCCCCGCGGCCGCGGCCTGCAGCTCGATGGCCAGGTCCGGATGCGGTCCCTGATAGACGGGCAGCCGGAAGCTTCCGTCCGCACCCGACCAGGTCTGGGTGTCCCCGGTCCAGACCAGGGCCTTGGCGAGCGGCGCGCGCGTGGCCGCGTCGAGGACCTTCCCCGTCGCGGTGTCCGGCGGGCCGAGGGTGACGATCCGGGGCGCCTTGCCGGGGACCTCGCCGGCCTGGAGGCTCAGCTCCGCGCGCTGTCCGTCGGGGGCGAGCAGATCGATCCGGACCGGCTCTTCCGGGACCGCTACCACCACGCGGCCGTCCTCCCCGGTAAGGCCCAGGGGAATGGTCGCGCCGCTCACCAGCACGCCGGAGCGGGGCCTGCGGTCGCGGTCGCGGGCCTCGATCGTGAGAAGCTTGCGCGCCGCGAGGCGAAGCTCCGCCGGTCCCTCTCCCTGGAGTTGGAGGGAGTCCGCGAAGAACCGCGGATCGGTGACCATGAGGACCCGGTATCCGCCCTTCCCCTGAAGCAGCGAGAGGGTCCCGCCGGGGCCGCTGGTCCCGCAACGGACCGGCTCCCATACCGACGTGCCCATCGCGCTGAAATCGAGATCGGTCTGAGACAGGCACAGAGACACGCCTTCCGCCGGCTTCCGGTCCGGCCCGGTGACGCGGACCTGGAGCGGCGAGGCCCGCTCGAGCTCGACGGTGGGGAGCTCCGTCTCTTCGACGACCGGCATCCGCGCCGCCTCCAGGGGGACGTACCCCTCGGCCCGGACCGTCATGCGGAACAGCCCCTCTTCCGGAGCCGTCATCTCGAAGGAGCCGTCGGGCCGCGGCTGGACCGACGCGACGGGCGGAGGCTCGGGCTTGCCGGACAGTTTCCGGACTCCCTCCTCGTAGCTTGGAAGGACGCGGAACAGCTCGACCCGGGCCGTGGGAACGCCCTTACCCGTAGAAGAGAGGACGCGTCCGGTCACCCGCACCGGCGCCGCCAGCGACGGCGAGGCGAAAAGAAGGACGGCGAGCGCGAAAAGCCCGGCAGATCTCTTCATGGGAGCTCCTTTGCCCCAGATTCTACCCGCAGCGCTGTGGTAAAAACCGGGGACATGAAAAGAACGATCGCGCGGACCCTGCTCGCCGGGTCGCTCCTGCTCGTCGCCGGAGGAGCGGTCGCCGCCCCGAACCCCTGCCAGAGCCTCGATCCCCATCGGAAAGCCGGCGCCGACGCGGTCGCCGCCCTGTCGGTGTACACCGGCCCTTCGGGCTTCACCGTCTACCGGGACGCGGTCGCCAAGTCCGCCCGTGGCGCTGGCGCCGGCGATCTGGCCAAAGGGGTGGAGGCGTCGGACCCGGCGCTGGCCTCCTGCCTCCTGCGGTTCTACACAACCGCCCGCTACGGCGCCCGCATGGTCAAGGACCTCCAGGACATGGTCGGCTTCCGGACCTACGCCGAGGAGGGGAAGGAGAACTGGAGCGCCCCCGAGTTTCTGCGGCAGCGCCGGTGGCTGGAGCAGAAGGCCCGCGACCTCGGCCTGACTTTCAAGTCCTACGACGGCCGGGTCGACGAGATCACGCTGCCGGGTCCGGCGCCGGTCCTGGCCGTGCTCACCCACGGCGACGTCCAGGACGTGAAGAACCAGCACTGGTCGTCGCCGCCCTGGGAGGGCCGGCTGGTCGAGAACAGGATCGTCGGGCGGGGGACGGAGGACGACAAGGGGCCGATCGTGGCGACCCTGTACGCCATGGCGGCGCTGCGCGACACGGGCTGGCCGCTGGGGATGACCATCCGCCTGCTGGTCGCCAACGCCGAGGAGTCGAGCTGGGAGGAGATCCCCTACTACCTGGAGCGGGCGGCGATGCCGGAGATGACCCTGGGGATCGACGCGGCCTACCCGGTGGTCAACGCCCAGAAGGGGTACGGGGTCGTGACCTTCCGCGGCCAGGGCGCTGCCGATCCCAAGGGAGTCTGGCGCGTGGTGAAGATGTCGGGAGGGAGCGGCATGTCGATCATCCCGGAGAGCGGCGAGGCCGTGCTCGATCCGGAAGGGGACGCGGGCGAGGCGCTGGCTGAGATGACTGAGCTGACCCGGCGCGCCGCGGACTGGGCAACGTCCCATCCGCCCGCCCGGCTGTCTGTCACCCGGGAGGGAGACCTCCTGAAGGTCACCGCCGAGGGGAAGGGCGGCCACTCCTCCGAGCCCACGAGCGGGCACAACGCGCTGGGAGACCTGACGGCCTTCCTCTCGACCCTCGACCTGCGGAAGGACGCCTGGGGATCGCTGGCCGCCTTCGTCGGGAGCGCGGTCGGCACCGAGACCGACGGCAAGTCGCTCGGCATCGCCCACCGCGACGAGGTGATGGGAGAGCTGACCTCGAACCTCTCCTTCCTGCGGGACGACAAGGGGACGCCGGTCGCGGAGATCAACATCCGGGTCCCGCGCGGCATCTCCAGGGAGGAGATCGCGAAGAGGATCGCCGCACGGGCGAACGGAGCCGCGGTCGGCACGGACGTGGCCCTCCTCAGCGAGCCGCACATCGCGCCGGCCGAGGGGAAGCTGGTCTCGACCCTGCTGTCCGTCTGGGAAGAGGTGACCGGTCAGCCCGGCCGGCCGATCGCCATCGGCGGCGGCACCCAGGCGAGGCTCTTCAAAGGGGGAGTCGACTTCGGTCCGGCCTCAGGGATGGAGCGGTACCGCGGCCACGGCCCCGACGAGTACCTGACCGTCGAGGAGCTCCACCGGATCACGGAGCTGACCGTGGCCGCCCTGTGGCGGCTGGCTTCCCGCGGCGACTGAGCCCGCGGAGCGGACGATTTGTTCCGTGGAGCGAGCCGCCGGCTCCATGGAGCGAGTGACGCGGACCCTCGGTACGAGTGGCTCGCTCCTCGGAACGGACGACCGGTCCCCTGGGACGGGCGACGCGGACCCATGGAACGGGCAGTCGGTTCCTCGGAACTGACGACAGGCGCCGTGAGAACGGGTGACCCGTTGCGTGGTCCGAGCGACGCGCTCCCAGGGTCCGAGCGGCCCGCTCCATGGAGCGAGCGGCCGGCTCCTCGGAGCCTGCGGCTTGCTCCGACTGCCTGACCAGTTGCCTCGGTTCTTGACGACCTTCGTTTTCGGCCTTAGAATTATTTAAACCGCACGTCCGATAAAGGCACCGCCCGCGAAAGCTGGCGTCGCAAAGCCATGGGTCCTCGCCTCCGAGGCGCACGTGCTCCGGTCGCAAGATCGCCAGGCTACCGAAGGTGCAGTCTTCCGGAAGGAGGGCTTCATGCGGCATCTGACCATCCCGGTCCTGGCGGTCCTGCTTCTCTCGCCGCAGACCGTCTCCGCCTACAACCGAGACACGCATCAGCACCTCGTTGAGCTGGCCTACGGCTATCTCAAGCTTGTCGACCTCTGTGAGCCCGTGCCCCTGGCGCCGCTCGAAGACATTGCCCAGTGTGCGGCGGGCTGTCGCACCACTTTGGGACAAGTGCTGCGGGAGCAAGGCGGTGGCTACACCTGTGACTGCGTGGAAACGCGCTGCGAGAGCCGTTGCGGCGGCGAGACGGGCTACTCCAAATATCTCTGCGTCAATAACTGCGTCGAGCGGGGACCGGGGTTCCCCTGCTCTCAGCCGAAACCCGGTACGGTAAGCACCACTGCGGGGACGGGGCAGTCAAACGAGCCCCAGTGCAAGCCACCCTATTTCCTGTCGCAAGTCGAAGGCGAGACCATTGTCGAGGACGCCTGTGGCCGCAAGTGCTGTGAGGAGCGCTCCTTGATGCCTGACGCCAAGTGCGGTGCGTTCTGCGGCGTCACGGGGTCCGGCACCCTGCCGGTGACATGGGCCAAGCGGACGGTGGAGTTTTACCAGCGCTTCGAGGCACCTGCGTGCCCAAGCAGGGACCACTATCAGTACCACGCCGAAAAGGACAGGTGCGCGGGCGACGCGGTCACCAGGGAGATAGCCCTTTCCTCATGGCGCAAGGTCCCTCTGCTCAACAGGGATTTTCAGGCTGACGCCGGATACCTGCCCATTCAGGGAGATCTGCTCCAGGCGACCAACCCGTTGGAAGGCCAGGGAGCTCCCCCCGATCTGACGGGGACGGTCATCGGCCTCCACACCGGTCTGGTAGACAACCTCGACGATCTCCACACGGGAATCCCGATCATTCCGGTGGGGCAGGACTTCGTGAAGGGGTTGCTCGAGCTCACGGGCGGTGCCTTCGGATTGGGTCTCGCAGCCGTCGTCGGGATCGGTGGCGTCGTCTTCTGCGGCATCTCCTGCCCCTTGACCCCTATCGACTGCAGCGACTGTTTCGGAGGGACCTACGACGCAGCGAAAGCAGTGGTGCAGAAGGTCCAGGATGTCATCGAGGTCGTGGAGGAGCAGCAGCTGGCGGTCGGCAAGGGGCCCACCACCTTCGGCAAGTCCAACACGAGCATGTTCCACTTCATGGCCGACCCGTTCTTCCCCGCATTCGAGTACGACGACGTGGACGGCTATCGCCCCTTCGAGTCTTTCGGGCCGGGCGGCGTAGTGGCCTTCAGGCTCCACGAGGACCTCCCCTTGGATCAGGTCTTCGATGTGCGGGTGCTTTTCGGGAGATCGAAGCGCGCGTTGCGCAATTACCAGCCTCAGGATCCCGACGACGGCATGGAAGCCAGCTTCGATCGCGGAGTCTTCTACTGGCACCGGCTAGGCATGGCCTATTACACCTTCCCGCCTGCGGACAATATGACCTATTACTGGTGGCACAAGTGGCTGGAGGGACGGGTCGCCAACTTTGGCGGCGACACCAGGAACTACAGTCTGCTGCCGATGGCCGTCGTGCTGCACGGGGTTCAGGACCTCACGCAGCCCTTCCACGCTTGGGGGATCAGTCTCCAGGGCCACGCGGATGAAGAGAACCGCATCGCACGGACGCTGGACCAGGCCTCGGCCTGGGGCTCGGGCCAAGCGGTGCGCGACGGGATGCAGCTGCTCATCGACCTCACCGGTGACCAGGAGCGGCTCTTCTTGGAGCGGGTCGGACAATATCTGCTGGAGATCCGCAACGAGGTGCTCAAGCCGGACGAGGGGGTGCTCCATTCGCGACGCCTGATGCACTTCCTCTATGAAAAGACACGGCAGGCGCAGCGGAGCCTGGGGTTCCCGGACGATATTTCCGTCCTCGCTTCCTGGTGGGACTACCACCTCCAGGACCAGTTCCTCCGGGAGACCGCCATCCCGTTGGCGGTGGCGGCCACGGTGACCGTGCTGGTAGAAGGAGCGCGGGAAGACATGGGGCCGTACCAGCGCCGGTTGAAGCTGGAGCGCGACCAGTTTGAACGCGAGGGTGACGTGCCCCCACTCACCTCCGCGGCCCGAGCTCCTCGCAAAGCCGTGGAGCTGGCGGACGTCCCCCCGGGATTTGAAGAGGTCTACACCGAGTGGGCCTGCGTCGGAGAGCAGCCCAGGGCTCAGGAGGCACTCCGGCGCTATGTCAGGAACGAGACGAGCGGGAGAGACCTGCTGGCCGTTCTGCTGGCGGAGAAGGCCCGTTGCGAGTTATTGGAGGCTGGGCTACCCGTGCCAGGAGGTACCGCGCTGGACGCCCAGGGCCGCTACGAAGCGCGGCAGTTGGAGGCCTCGCTGCGATGGTTCTCCCACGGCTCCTCGCTCCGGCTCGGCCGGGACCTGGCCTGCAACAACGCCTCGCCTGAGGCGGCAGCCCTGGTGTCACCGGCAGAGGCGGCCCGGGCCAGCGCGGTCTGCGCCGGCACCGTGGATTCGGACGGCGACGGCGTGCTGGATGCTCTGGACCGGTGCTGGACCCCTCGTGCGCTCCTGGACGGCGGCGTGACTGTGCGCTCCGACGGCTGCGCCTTCGTGCACGAGACGTTCCCCGAGCCGACCGCGAATCCTTTCCTACCCGGTGCGATCCGGCGGAGGCGCCCATGAACACGGGACTGCGGCTCCTGCCGGTCTTCGCCCTGGCCTTTGCCGGAGCGGCGCCCCTGGCGGCGGCCGATCCTCCGACAGACTTGGCGGCGGATCCCTTCTGCGTCCTTCCGAAGTGCGTCAACCAGAGGATGGCTGTCACGTTCAGTATGGAGGCTTGCGAGAGCGATTGCCGCAGAAAGCGGGAGAGGCTCCGGGGCGACCTGGACGCCTGTTCGGCACTTTGCGCCGAGGCCCGGGCTCGGGCAATCCGCTTGGCCCTTCGGGCCTGCCGCGGCGACGGCGATGGTGACGGCGTTGCCGCGCCCCTGGACCTGTGCCCCTCGACTCTGCCCTTTGTCGCCGTGAACTGGATGGGATGCCCCGATGTCGACCACGACATCATTCCAGACGAAAAGGACCGTTGCCCAGGGACCCCGCCGGGTGCCGTCGTCGACCTCCAGGGGTGCAGCGACGCCTCCGAATGCGAGGAAGGTCATTGCGGGACCTCTCCGACCCCGCACTGCCGTACACCGCAGGAGTGCAACCGATTGACCGAGCAGCCGCTGCCAGGCGCTGTGCCACGTGAAGCCCTGGACCGCGTCATCCGTCGGTACGTCTCCCGCCGAGCACACCCCATCGCCTGCACGGGAGACAGCACTCCGCCGGACCAGCCCCGCCTGACCTCTCCCGCCCAAGGTATCACCCCCATAGAAGTGGGCACCGTCGAAGTGGTCCTGGACAATGGTCAGGTGCAGAGTGGCCCTTCGTTGCCGCTGCGGCTCGCTTGGAATTCGGTGACGGATTCCTGTGGACCAGTAACCTACAGCGTCTATGTCGAGTACTACCACTGCCATGACCTGGGGAGCCTGATCGAACCCGCCACCTATCGCAACCGCGGCTGGTGTCGCTGGGTGCCCTACCTCTACGAATCCATTGCGACGACAGAGCTGGCCTTCGACTTCCCTTTCGGCAAGGTGCTCTACGAGGTCCACTCTGCATTCGGCCCGGAGTTGGGATGGGACCCGCACTTCAGCGGTCCGTTCCCCATCCTCTACATGCCCTTCTGGCTCCGCATGCGGGTGATCGCCCACGATGGCAATGGCACGGCCAGTCCGTTCGACCTCCACGCCGACCAACGCTACGTGGTGCTCTACCCCGACAGCACTGTATCCCTGGCCGCGCTCTCCCAGATCCCCGTAGCGCCGCCCTAGTCATTGTCGGTATCGGGCCCGGGTGGCGGCTCAGCCCTTCTTGTACTTGACACGGATCCCCTGAGCGGCCTGCTCGGCGGTCATCTTCTTCATGGTGTCGAGGGTGTACTCCCAGTAGAGGGTGTTCCCCTCCTTGCGGGTGGCGTTGTGCTCGATCACCTCGAAGGGGGCCTCGATCTTCCAGGCGATCCGCAGCCCCTTGAAGGCCTGTTCGATCTGCTTCTCCATCTCGGGGTCGAGGCTCATCCCCGACTCCTTCATCTGCTCCTTCTGCTCCTGCATGGGGTTGGTGGCCTTGGAGGTCACCAGGAGGGTGTTCCCCTGCTCGACGATCTGGAGATCGGCGAAAGGCTCGTCGAACGGGTTCTCGGACCCCGGGCCGGCCTGGGCGGCTTCGGCCTCGCCCTCCTTCTTCTCCTTGGGGAAGCGGATCTGCTTGAGCTTGGAGACGTTGTCGAAGCCGAAGAGGAAGTTGGCCGCCATATTCAGCCCCTCGTCCGTGAACGAGCTGTCGAGCAGCTTGACCCCTTTCGGCAGGCTCTTCTCAAGCTCCGCCTTCTGCTTCGCGGGGTCCATCTTCTCTTCGGTCTTCTTGGAGGCGAGGAACTCCGCCTTCGCCTTCTCGATCTCCGCGGCGGTGGGCGCGCCCTCCTGGCCCGTCATGGAGCGCTGCATCTGGAGCATCGTGAGGACCATCGACTCCATGTCCACCTTCATGCTGAAACCGGCCTTGCCCGAGAGGTCCTTCTGGAGGACCAGCGACTGCTCGACGTCGAAGCATCCGGTCAGGAGGAGACAGCTCACCAGACCGAGCATCAGGCTCGCCTTCTTGCGCATCGGAACCTCCATGGTGAAAAAGGCGCGGCGGTCAGTGCGTCCGCGCCGCCTCTTCCATCTTCTGGGCCTGGAAGTGGCTGATCAGCGGCTGGATCAGGGGATCGAGGTCGCCCTGCAGGATCGTGGGGAGCTGGTGGATCGACAGGCCGATCCGGTGGTCCGTCACCCGGCTCTGCGGGAAGTTGTAGGTGCGGATCTTCTCCGAACGGTCGCCGCTGCCGACCATGCGGCGGCGCTCCTCGGTCATCGCCGACTCGGCCTTCTCCCGCTCGCTCTCCAGGAGGCGCGCCTTGAGCACGCGGAGGGCCTTGGCCTTGTTCTTGATCTGACTGCGCTCGTCCTGGCAGCTCACCACCAGGCCGCTGGGGATGTGGGTGAGGCGGACCGCGGAGTAGGTCGTGTTGACCCCCTGGCCGCCGGGGCCGGAGGCGCAGAAGCGGTCGATCCGCAGATCCTTCTCGTCGACTTCGACCTCGACGTCCTCGGCCTCGGGGAGCACCGCCACGGTGACCGCCGAGGTGTGGATGCGGCCGGCGGCTTCGGTCTCGGGGACGCGCTGCACGCGGTGGACGCCGCCCTCGTACTTGAGGCGGGAGTAGGCGCCGCGCCCCTCGACGATGGCCGAGACCTCCTTGACTCCGCCGACCTCGGACTCGGAGAGGTCGATCACCTCGAGCCGCCAGCCCTGCTGCTCGGCGTAGCGGGCGTACATGCGGAACAGCTCCGCGGCGAACAGGGTCGCTTCGTCGCCGCCGGTGCCGGCCCGGATCTCCAGCACGACGTTGCGCGCGTCGTTGGGGTCCCTGGGCGTCAGCTCGACGCGGAGCCGCTCTTCGATCTCGCCGAGGCGGGAGGCGAGCTGGTCGCGCTCCTCGCGGGCCATCTCGTACAGCTCTTCGTCCTTGGAGAGGCCGGAGAGCATCTCCTCGGTCTCCTCGCGCTGCTTCTGGACGCGCTTGTACTCCCGGTACAGCTCGATGACCGGGTTGATCTCCGCGAGCGCCTTGTTGGTCTCGGTGTACGCCTTCCGGTCGGAGAGGACTCCGGGATCGGCGAGCCGCTGGGTCAGCTCGTCGTGCGTCTTTTCCAGTTGTGCGAGTTTCTCGAGCATGTCCGAACCTCAGGCCGCCCGCCGGGCGGGCGGCCCCGAAGCCCGATCCGGAGCGGGTCTTACGCGCTGGCCTGGTTGTAGCGCCGCTTGAAGCGCTCGACGCGGCCGGCCGTGTCGATCAGCTTCTGCTTGCCGGAGAAGAACGGATGGCAGGCGCTGCAGATCTCCAGGCGAACTTCGTCCTGGGTCGAACGGGTCTGGAAGGTGTTGCCGCAGGCGCAGACCACGGTCACCATATGCATGGGCGGATGAATGTCTTTCTTCACGGTCGCGATCCTTTGCAAAGGGGAGTTTGAGGCTCCAAGAGCCCGGAAGCCTAGCCGATTGGGACGCTCTTGACAAGCCACGACCCTCCCGGGTGCCCTCGCGAGGGGTTCAACAAGATCGAATTCCGTTTCCTTCCCTGGGAAGCCCCTCCCCCTGGCCCCCTCCCCCGCAGGTGCGGGAGAGGGGGAAAGACAAGCCTAAGAGGGCGGGGGCGCCCTCTCTCCCCGGCCTTCGGCCGGCCCATGGGGGAGGGTCGGGGAGGGGGTTAGAATCCCGCCATGAGCTTCCACGACGACTGCCTGGTGATCGACGGCCACACCGATGTCCCGACCCGCCTGTGGGAGGCCCCGGTCGACCTGGGGAAGCCGCAGAAGGACCGGCACATCGACCTGCCGCGCCTCAAGCGGGGCGGGGTGGACGCCGCGGTCTTCGCTTTCTACATCCCTCCGTCCCTGAGCGCCGAGCGGGGGTGGGAGCACGCCCTGGCGCTCCACAGGGCCACGGAGACCGCTCTCGAAGGGCTCGCCGGGCAGATGGAGATCGTGACCACCGCAGAGGACGTCCGGCGGGCTTCCTACCGCGGTGTGGTCGGCGTGATCCTCGGGCTGGAGAACGGCCGCCCCCTGCTGGTGCCCGGGGCTCTGGAGGCGTGCGCGAAGATGGGGGTCCGCTACGTCACCCTGACGCACAACGGCACCCATGAATGGTGCGACTCCGGGAGCGACGCGCCCACCCACGGCGGCCTCTCCGGCGAGGGGGAGCGGCTGGTGCGGGAGATGAACCGGCACGGCATCCTGCCGGACGTCTCGCACGTGTCGGACGACGCCGTGCTCCACGTCCTCGACGTTTCCGCCGCCCCGATCCTCGCCAGCCACAGCTCCGCGCGCGCCCTCTGCGACCATTCCAGGAACCTGCCGGACGAGCTGGTCCGGGAGATCGCGCGCAAGGACGGCGTGGTCATGGCCAACAGCTACCCCCCGTTCGTGGACCCGGCGGCGAGCCAGGCCGACAAGGAGAGGGGGAAGCTCATCAGGCCGACGTTGGAGGCGACGGAGGAGCTGTACATGAGCGACCCCGGAGCCCACTGGGAGGAGCGGGCGCGCATCCTCGCCGAGCACCCGCTGCCCGAGGTCCCGCTCGACCGCTTCGTGGACCACCTGATCCACCTGGTGGACGTGGGCGGCGAAGAGCACGTGGGGATCGGCTCCGACTTCGACGGCATCCCCGATACGCTGGTCGGCTTCGAGGACGCCTCCCGCTTCCCCGACCTCACCGCCGCCCTGCTGGCGCGGGGCGTGGACAAGGCCGGAGTCAGGCTGATTCTGGGTGAGAACTTCCTGCGGGTGCTGCGGGACGCGGAGCGGGTGGCGGGTCGCTGACTTACCGATCAAACCTGCGGCGGTCTCATTTTCCCACCGCCTCTCCCCCACTGTAGAGACGCCCCGTGGGGCGTCTCCAACGGTTCGCGGACCCGCTGAGGTCTCCGGAAAGATCCTGCCGTTGCGGAGACGCCCCACGGGGCGTCTCTACAGTGGAAGAGCGCAGCAGAAGTCTCGTCAAGTTGGCGCCAATGAGGTAGGGGGCGAGGCTAGTACCGCCCCCCCACCCCGGTGCTCGGGCCGTAGAGCACGGCGTTGAGCAGGATCGGGGTCGTGGCCCGCCAGAAGAGCCGGAAGGCGGGGTCCTGGGCGAAGAGAATGACGCTGCCGTTCCCTCGCGACTCCATGCCCACCAGCAGCGAGCCGGAAAGGCGCTCCTCCGCCTCGGGCCAGGCGAAGCCGGCGATCACCGGGCTCTCGTCGAGCGCGACCAGGACGTCCTTGCGCGGATCGCCCAGGGTCTTGAGCACCGTCGTCCCTTCGTAGAGGACGGGCGGCGAGGAGGTCAGGCCCAGGGTCAGGGGGTGGAGCGGCTGCATCTGGGTCGCCAGGACCGCTCCCGGCGTGAAGATCGGCCGCGTGGCGAGCTCCTTCTCGACCGAGGTGTCGCCGCCGCCCTCCGGATCCTCGCTCTCCTCGTCCTTCTTCTCCTCGTCCTCATCCTTCCTCTCCGGCGGCTGCCAGCTCTTGACCGACGTCAGCTCGTGGGCCTGGAGCCACTGCACCGCGTCGCCGATGGCGACCAGCGCGCCGCCCCCCTTGACCCAGGCGTCGAGCGCGGTCCGCGCCCGCTCGCTGATCCGGTCTTCGTAGTCCCCACTCGGCAGGATCAGGACGTCGAAGTCCGAGAGGTCGATCTGCCGCAGGGTCGCGATGTCGATCCGGTCGTGGGCGACCCCGATCTGCCGGTCGAGCAGATGCCAGAGGAAGCCGAAGGAGGTCGCGTCCACGCCGTCGCCGCTCAGCAGGCCGATGTGGACCGGCCGCACCGAGCGCATGCTGTTGGAGCCCAGCGAGAGCCCGCGGATGTCATAGGACGAGGTGACCGCCTGGGCGGTCAGCCGGTTCTCCTCCAGGAGGCCCGACAGGACCTCCCGCAGGTCCTCGGGATTGCCGTGCCGGGGGATGAACAGCGTGCCGGGCGGGAAGCTCGCCTCGGCGCTGGAGAAGGACGCGAGGGCGATCCGGTGGAGGATGCGCCGCTTCTGGAGCTCGGCGGTCAGACGGTAGGAGGCGAGCCCCTGGGGCCGCACGAGGTAGCCGAGGCCGCCGCTCCCCTGGATGCCGCCGGCCGCCTCGGAGAGGGGCCGGGCTCCGCCGGGCTCCCGGGCCGCCACCCAGGCCTCGACGTTGTAGGCGAGGGGGAGCGACCAGGCGGTGATGTCGTAGAACTCCGGACTGAGGTTCTGCTCAAGCCGCTGCCGCTGGCGCTCGACGAACGTCTCGGTCATGGGCGAATCGAGCTCCATCAGCGCCTCGATCAGGTTGCCGAGAGGCTGCGCCGTCGAGACCACGTAGGTGCCCGCGGCGAAGCGGCGCGGCGACTCCTCGCCGCCGGTCAGCCTGCGCGCGCCGACCTCGGCGGGCTGCGCGAGCTGGTGGACCCGGATGCCGTGCAGCGCCAGCAGGTCGGCCAGCGCCCGGGCCTCCTGCTGGTCCGCGGACCACAGATAGGCGCGGGTCTCCGAGGCCGCCTTGGCGCGGCCGGCGACGAAGTCCTCCATCAGCCGCCGCGCGTTGCGCGAGGCCGTCCTCACCGTGGAGAGCGAGGTCGTCAGGTGCCGGGCGACCCGGTCGGCGAGGGTCAGCACGGTGCCGTCGGGCAGGGTGAGCGCGAGGCCGCCGCGCCCGCCGCCGGCCATCTCGTAGGTCATGCCGACCGCGCCGCGCAGGCTGGGGTAGGAGTCGCCGTAGCCGGGATAGAAGAGGTCGTAGTTCTCCCCCTTGAAGTAGACCCAGCCGTAGCGGTCGAACGCCTCGGCGTTGCCGCGCCCGAAGGTCTCCAGCCAGGAGACGATCCGGCGGTCGATCTGCGGGTGCACGGGATCGGCCGCGGGCGGGAAGAAGTAGCTCGACTCGCTGCCCATCTCGTGGAAGTCGACGTAGACCTGCGGCTCCCAGGAGCGGTAGGCGGCGATCCGGTGGCGGCTCTCCTGCTGCGAGGCCCAGGCCCAGTCGCGGTTCAGGTCGATCAGGTAGTGGTTCTGCCGCCCGCCCGGCCAGGGCTCCCAGTGCTCGGCCGCGGACCGGTGGGGGTTCGGCTCGCCACCACGCCGCTGGTTGAACCCGGTGACGTACCGCTCCCTGCCGTCGGGATTGGCCAGCGGATCGACGAGGACGACCATGTTCCGCAGCATCTCGGCGATCTCCCCCTGCCCGGCGGCCAGGAGGTAGACCGCTCCCATGGCGGCCTCGGCCGAGGAGGACTCGTTGCCATGGACGCCGTAGGCGAGCCAGACGAGCACGGGGAGCCTCTGGACCAGCCGGTCGCGCTCTCCCTCGGCGAGCGAGCCGGGATCGGACAGGCGGAGGTTGTCCTGCCGGATCTCGTCCAGGCGCGCGATGTTCTCGGGGGTGGAGATGGCCAGCAGCTTGAGCGGACGTCCCTCGTAGGTGCGGCCGTACTCCCACATCTTGACCCGCGGCGAGGCCGCGGCCACCGCCTGGAGGTAGCCGGCGATCTGGTCCCAGTGCGTGAACCGGCTCCCCAGGGGATAGCCCAGCACCGCGTCCGGCCGCGGGACCTTCTCGTCCACCGCGGGGAGCTGCAGGGTCTCCCCTTTGGAGAGCGGAGCAACCAACGCCGCGGGAGCCTCGGCGGCTGCGGACAGCGCGAACGCCGCGCAGAAAGAGAGCGCGGCGACGGTCATCGACACCTTGCGGAACATGAGCCTCTCCTGACAGGAATCCAGACCCGCGCGCCGGCGGGAGAGCGGAGGTGCGGCGTGGCGCATATGCTAGGGGGAGACCAGGCTCTCGGACGAGATGTTGAGCCGCTTCATCATCTCATGGAGCGTCGTGGGTTTGACCTGCAGCAGCTCCGCCGCGCGCTTCTGCACGCCGCCGCAGGCTTGAAGGGCCTTGATGATGATCTGCCGCTCGTACTCGCTGACCACGTCCTTGAAAGGGATGCCGTTGGGCGGCAGCACGGGAGGCGGGAGCGTCACCGATTCCGGCTGGCGCACCGAGGAGGGCAGGAGGTCGACGTCCAGCACCTCGCCCGTCGAGAGGACGACCGCCCGCTCGATCACGTTCTCGAGCTCGCGGACGTTGCCCGGCCAGTGATAGTCGAGCAGGACCTCCATGGCCCGCCGTGAGATCTCGCACAGCCGCTTCTCGTTCTCCCGCGCGTAGTAGGCGAGGAAGTGCTGGGCGAGCAGCGGGATGTCCTCGCTCCGTTTGCGCAGGGGGGGCAGGTTGATCACGATCACGTTCAGCCGGTAGAAGAGGTCTTCCCGGAACTGCCCTTGTTGTACGGCCAGCTCGAGGTCGGCGTTGGTGGCGGCGATGATCCGCACGTCCACCCGGATCGTCTCGACCCCGCCCAGGCGCATGAACTCCTTCTCCTGCATGACCCGCAGCAGCTTCGCCTGGGTGTCCACCGGGATGTTGCCGATCTCGTCGAAGAAGATGGAGCCGTTGTTGGCCATCTCGAAGAGGCCCTTCTTGCTGGTGATGGCGCCGGTGAAGGCGCCGCGCACATGCCCGAAGAGGTTGCTCTCCAGAAGGTCGGCCGGCATCGAGCCCGAGTTGACCGTGACGAAGGGGCCGGCGGCGCGCCGCGAGTGGTGGTGGATCGCCTTGGCCACCAGCTCCTTGCCGGTGCCGCTGTCGCCCAGGATCAGGATGTTGCTCTTCGACGGCGCCGCGAGCTTGATCAGATCGTAGACCTGCTGCATCGGCTTGCTCTTGCCGATGATGTTGTCGAAGGCGAAGCGCTGGCGGAGCTGCTCGCGCAGCGACCGGTTCTCGCGCGTGAGCTGGCGCTGCTCCAGCCCCTTGCGGACCGTGAGCAGGACCTCCTCGTTCTTGAACGGCTTGGGGATGTAGTGGAACGCCCCCTCGCGCATCGCCTCGATGGCGCTCTCGATCGAGGAGAAGGCGGTGATGACCACCACGGTCTGGTCGGGCTGGCGGCGGCGGATCTCCCGCAGCACCTCCATGCCGTGCATGCCGGGCAGCATCATGTCGAGCAGGACGAGGTCGATCTCCTCGCGCTCAAGGATCTCGAGCGCCTCCTCACCGGTATAGGCGGACAGCGTGTTGTGCCCCTCCTTCCGGATGAGGACAGTCAGGACGTCCTGCAGGACCTCCTCGTCGTCGACGATCAGGATATTCATGCCTGAGTCTGGCTTTCGCCGTACCGGGGCAGCTCCACGATGAAGCAGGCCCCCTCGTCCGGCTTGCTGGCCGCCCGCAGCTCGCCGCCGTGGCGCCGCACGATGTCGGAGCTGATCGACAGGCCCAGACCCGTGCCGCCGCGGTTGAGCTTGGTGGAGTAGAACGGCTGGAAGATCGCCTCCAGCTTCTCGGGCGGGATGCCCGGACCGTTGTCCTGGATCTTGACCCGCACCCGGGAGTCGTCGGTCTCCAGCGCGATCGTGATCCGCCCCGCCGGCCGGTTGCAGGGAGCCGCTCCCGGCGCTCCGGCGACTGCGTCGAACGCGTTCAGCAGCAGGTTGGTGAAGACCTGCTGCAGCTCACCGTCACAACCCAGGACGACGGCCGGTTCTTCCCCCAGCTCCCAGCGCAGCTCGACCCCGCGCTTCCCGAGACGTTCGCCGAGCAGGTCGACGCTCTCGCGGAGGATGGGGGCGACCTCCACGGGCTTGCGCTCCTTCTGCCGGTTGCGGGCGAACTCCAGCAGGTTGTTGACGATGCGCGCGGCGCGGAAGGTCTGCCGCTCGACCTTCTTCAGGATCTCGTAGTGCGGATCGCTCTCCTCGGTGTCGGAGAGCAGCATCTGGGCGTAGCTGGAGATGCCGGTGATCGGCGTGTTGACCTCGTGCGCCACGCCGGCCGCCAGCACGCCGAGCGCGGCCAGGCGGTCCTTCTCCTTGAGCGCGTTCTCCATGGCGACGCGCTCGGAGACGTCGTGCACCACGAGCACCCGCAGCCTCTCCCGGCCGCCGTGCAGGACGCCCTCGAAGAGCGCGAGGCTGACCTGGAGGTGGCGCTCCTGGCCGGTGGCGTCGCAAAAGCTGACCTCGATCGGCCCCTGCCCGGGCTCGGGCAGGGGCGAGACCGGCAGGACCTCGGCGAGCTTGCGCCCGTTCAGGTCCTCCCGCTCCGTACCGGCGAGCCGCGCGAAGGCCACGTTGGCCGACACGATCCTGCGCTCCTCGTCGAGCACCGCGATACCGGCCGGCGAGGACTCGAAGATCCCCTCGTTGTAGCGCTGGAGGTTGCGCACCTCCTCGAGCTGGAAGGAGAGCTGTCCCAGGAGCTGGGCGTTCTCGATCGCCAGCGCCGCCTGGTTGAGCAGGTGGCGGATCAGGAACGTGTCGTCGCTGTTGAGCGGCGCCTGCTCCTGCTTGAACCCGGCGAGGACCAGGCCGACGCCGCGCCCGCGGACGGTGAGCGGGAAGGCATAGCGGTACCCGGCGATGAAGAGCCGCTGCTCCGGCGAGAGCACCTCGTCCGGCAGGGCCGTGCCGGCGATGCGGACGAAATCTTTCTTCCAGATCTCCTCGCCGACGGCGTCGAGCGAGATCCGCTCCGGCAGGTCCGTCTCAGGGCGGACCGCGGCCAGCGAATCCCCCTGGATCAGGTAGAGGTTGGTCCGCTCCAGGTCCACCGCCAGCTCGATCTCCTGCAGGAGCGCCGAGGAGAGCCGGCCGAGGTCGCGCTCGTGGAGCAGCTCGCGGCCGAGGTCCGACAGGGCCCGGCGCTTGCCGAACGTGCCGCGGTACTGGAGCCGCTCCAGGGCCGAGGAGATGGTGGTGCGGGTCGGCACCAGGAGGCCCGCGATGATCAGGCCGCTGACGAAGAGGAGGAAGTTCCGCGCCAGCATGAGGTCCGACGGCACGCCCCGGCTGATCGCCAGGTTGACCAGCGAGAAGCCGATGATGCCGAGCAGCAGGGTCAGGGTCATCGAGATCGTGTCGCGGACGATGACCTCGATGTCCCACAGCTTGTAGTGCAGGATCGCGTAGGCGAAGGTCAGCGGCACCAGCGCCAGCGGCAGGACCGAGACCGCGGTCAGCAGCTCCGGGCCGCGCAGCCCGAGGATGGCCGGGAAGCCGTAGAGGAGCAGGAACGGCAGATAGCCGCCGCCCACGCCGAACGCCACCCACTGCATCTGCCGCTGCTGCTCCCACCCGCGCCCGTGGCGCAGACGGTAGGCGAGCACCGCCACGGCCGCGACGGTGAACGCGACGAAATGAAGCAGCTCGAAGCGGTCGAGCGCCAGGAGGCGCGCCGCCAACGGCCGGCCGAAGATCCAGCGGCCGTTCGCCAGCGCCAGGTCGAGCTGCAGGGCGAGCAGCGCCGCGGCCGGGATGTACAGGAACGGGATCAGGCGCTCGCTCCACCGGTTGGTGCGCAGCGGCGCCGGGAAGACCAGGAACAGGTGCAGGGTCAGGGCCGGCAGGAAGATCCGGGCGATCTCGTCGCCCAGGTAGACGGCGCGGTAGATCCGGTCGTCCGGCAGGACCGGCGTCAGCAGGTAGAAGGCCGCCGAGATCAGGCACCAGAGGTAGAAGAGGAACCCCTGGCGGCTCCCCTGCCGGAGCAGCGTGTAGAGGCCGATCAGCAGGTAGACGACGCCGATCAGCGACAGGATCAGGTACGGGACGTCGATGTCGAGCGCCGGCCGCTCATAGCGGACCGTGATCAGCTCTGGGGCCAGCTCGGGGCCGCGCATCACGCCCAGCGCGCTCTCCGTCCGCTCGCGGAGCTGCTCCTTCAGCGCGCTCCACCCGGTCACCTGGTTGCCCTGGATCAGGAGGATCTGGTCGCCGGGCCGCAGTCCCGTCTTCGCGTCCTCGACCGTCTCCACCTGGAAGCCGCCGCCGGCCGCTGCCGCCGTGAACCCCAGCGGCTGGAACGACTGCACCTTGCGGTGCACGCTCCAGCCCCCCAGCCCTACCACCACCAGGGCCAGGAGGATCGAAACGGCGAGCTTGAAGGTATGTGCCCGAGTCATGCGAGAGACAGTCCCAGTCTGAGCTTCAGATAGCACTTTCTGTGCCGGGGCAAACGCATTTTTGAATTCCCCTCAACCCCTCTATTTTCCCGCAATTTGGGCGAGATTCATCCAGAAAACCGGATGGAATCCAGATTTTCGGATTCAAGGGGTTGGGGAGCCGTATTCTTCCCCCTCTCCCGGAAAGGGTGGAGGGGGGTGGGAGAGGGGGCCAGGGGGTGAGGGGCTCTTTAGAACTTGACCGCGATGCCACCCATCAGCCGGCGGCGCAGGTCGTTGTCGCGGCTGTTGTCGGAGCGGACCGGGCCACGGCTCACTTCCATGTTGAGCTGCACAGCCCAGTCGGCCGCGAGGTCGAGCATGAAGTTGAGGTCCTGGCTCAGCATCAGGCGGAGCCGGTCGAGCTCGACCTGCGGAGCGCTGCGCCCCTGGGCTCCGACCGGCTGCAGCTCCTGGGAGATGTGGTGGAAGGCGATGAAGACCCCGGTCGAGGAGCTGAGGAACTGCGTGTCGAGCGAGGTCACCATGTAGCGCACGCGGTTCTCGTACGGCTGGAGGTTCGCCGCCTGGAAGATGCCGCCGCCGCCCACGGCCATGCTCGATTGCAGAGTCGCGAGCACCTGCGGGGTGATCTTCCGGGTGAGCTTGAGATTCATCTCCGGCAGCTCGTCGCCGCGGACCAGGTACAGGCTCTCCAGCCGGTCGAACAGCTCGTTGCTGAAGTAGAGCCGCAGCGTCTCGCCGACCTTGCGGTGCGTCGCCGTGAGGGCGAAGGCGTTGTCGCTCTCCTCCTCCTTGCGCTGGACGCTGACCTGGTAGCAAGCCTCGCTCCCCTGCTCGCAGAGGTCGCCCTCGGAGAAGAGCGTCGGCAGGAAGATCGGGTTCTGGAGGACGTCCTCGTAGACCCGCTTCCGCCCGGAGGTCGTGAGCTGCCAATTCGGGTTGAGCTGCAGGACGAGCCCGCCCTGGGGCATCAGCGACAGGCTGCCGTCCGACAGCGTGCTGTAGAGCCCGTACTCCAGGAGCACCGCCGGCCGCACGCGCAGCCCGCCCCGGCCGAAGAGGTCGATGTCGGCCTCCGGCTCGTCGGCCAGCAGGGTCGAGGCGCTCATGCCGAGCTGGCTCTCGCGGTAGCGCAGGCCGGCCTGGAGCGTGTTGCGCTCGCCGAGGGCCATCGTATAGGCGCCCTCGATCCGCCAGGTCCGCGAAGCTTCCGGGATCTCCAGCGGGTCGATCAGCCCCTGCCGGTGGTAGTGGTTCTCTTCGGTGTACTGCGCCGCGAAATCCGAACGGCCGTTCTCGCCGACCCCCTGCGACCAGTTGACCTGGTAGTGCTCGAAGTCGACCGGCGACCGGTCGTCGCGGGACATCAGCCGGTTGTTGAACGAGGTGATGTTGATGCGGCTCGCGGGGCCGGCCGCGAGGTCGAGCGTCACGGAGCTGGCCTGGCCGATCGCGGGATTGCCGCCCGGCTGGAGCGAGCCCGCGGAGTCGAGCTGCCAGAAGCTGCCGCGCAGGCCGACCTGGACCTGCCCGAAGTTGCCCTCAAACCCGAGGCCGCCGCCCGACATCATCCCCTCGCCGGCGATCTGGTCGACGCCGGTCATCGCCTGCATCTCGGTGGTGATATCGAACTGGGAGAGGTCGAGCGAGGAGCGCGTCTCGGAGGGGGACAGAGCGAGGGTCAGCCTCTCCGCCGCCTCGCCGTTGTCGATATCGCGCAGCACGTCGCCGGGGATGCGCGAGCGGACCGACCAGAAATCGTCGCCGTCCTTGCCCGCTCCGCGCGGCTGCGGAGCGAGCTGCAGCTCCAGGAACTGATAGTTCTGCGCGGCCGTGCGGGTCAGCAGGACCACCACCGGGACAAACCCGGGCTTGTGCGCGATGACTTTGTAGAGGCCCGCCGGGAGGGCTTCGAAGTGGAAGTTGCCTTTGGCGTCCGTCAGTACCTTGCGGAAGCTGAGGTCGGCGAGCTGGTAGGCGTAGACGCCGGCGGAAGACAGGGGCGAGGACTCGCCGAGGACCCGGCCGCCGACACCGGTCTGGAGGTCGTCCGCAGCTCCCCTGACGGCGCCGCCAAGCAGCGCCAGTACAATGAGCAGCGGGATCGATTTCCGAGCGGCAGTCATCCCCTTCCCCTTCAAATTGGGAACTCTACGCCTCCGGTTTCGAGGTGTCAAATAGCCGGAAGTGCACGAAAGCGTCGAATTGATCAAGGATTTCACAATACTAACAACTCACTCCACCCGGTAGGTGATTCCATCCGTCCGTCCCAGGTCGTCGGTGACCACCAGGCGGTGGTCTCCGGACTGGCTGGGCAGGAACAGGTTCTCCCCGGGCGAGACGGCGGCGACCAGGCGGCCGTCCTGGTACCAGAACAGCCGCGAGACCCCGAGGCCCGCGCGGGCCACCAGCGGGATGCGCTGGTGCTCGGGCGGAGCGTCCCGCCGCAGCCGGTAGGGGGTCGCCGCGTCGGGCGAGACGATCCGCGGCGGCTCCCCTTCGGGAATCCCGCCGCAGGCCGGCGACAGGCGCGGCAGGTCGGGGATTGGGAGGCCCTGGCCGCGCCACCAGGCGACCAGCTCCGGCGGGAAGACGGTGAGCAGCCGGAAGGCGTGGCGCCGTCCGCCCAGGCAGTCGCCGGACAGGAGGTCTCCGGTCTCCGCGTCCACCAGCACCCGGCGGTGCCAGGAGCAGGCGGCCAGGCGGGTGCGCCCGGGGATATACGGGACCCGCAGCCGCGCCGGGCAGAAGGAGCCCGGCAGCCCGCGGCTCTCGGCGCACACCTCGATGGCGTCGAGCCCCGGCGCGAGGAGGGGCCCGGAAGGCGCTCCGGCGCCCCGCGTCCGGTCGTCGACCGCGCGGAACAGGTCGAAGAGGAGAGGCCCGGCGTGCTGACTCCCCGAGATCCCCTGGCGCGGCCGGCCGTCGAAGTTCCCCACCCAGACGCCGATCGTGTAGCGGCGGGAGAAGCCGATCGCCCAGGCGTCGCGGTGGCCGTACGAGGTGCCGGTCTTCCAGGCCACCGCGGGCACACCGACCGTCAGGTCCCACGACTCCGGCAGGTCCGGGCGCCGCACGTCCGTGAGGATCTCGGTGACGAGCCGCGCCGCCTCCGGAGAGAAGAGGCGGACCGCGGGCGCCTCCCGGGGCTGAGCCCTCACCCCCTGACCCCCTCTCCCGTCACCGGGAGAGGGGGAAAACACCGAAGAGAGGAGAGGTTGGGCGGGGGCGCCCCTCTCCCGGTGACGGGAGAGGGGATGGGGGTGAGGGTCCTCCCCGGGCTCCACCAGATGGAAAGGCCGGTAGAGCCCTCCCTCGGCCAGGCTGGCGTAGAGGTTCGCCAGGTCGAGCAGCCGCACCTCGCCGGCCCCCAGGACCAGCGGCAAACCGTAGCTCCCCACCGGCCGGTCCAGGGTGGCCAGCCCGCCGCGGACGAGCAGGCGGTGGAAGTTTTCGAGGCCGACCTCGGAGAGGAGGCGCACCGCGCAGGCGTTGAGCGACTGGACCAGCGCGTCGCGCACCGTCACCCGGCCACGGTAGCGCTCGTCGTAGTTCTCCGCCACGTAGCCCGAAAAGTCGGTCGGGATGTCGAAGAGGTACGAGTCCGGGATCGCCCGCCCCTGGTCGATCGCCATGGCGTAGAGGAACGGCTTGAGCGTCGAGCCGGGCGAGCGCCGGGCCTCCGCGCCGTCGACCTGACCCTGGAAGAAGGTCTCGTGGAACCCGGCCGAGCCCACGAGCGCGCGCACCGCGCGGCCGTCGTTCTCGATCACCACGACCGCGGCGTTGCCGATCCCCTGGCTGCGCAGATCGCCGATCCGCCGTGTGACCTGCTCCTCCGCGACCCTCTGCAGGCCGTGGTCGAGCGTCGCCCGGATCCTGGGCTGTCCTGCGAGCTTGCGGGTGGCGAGCTCCGAGAAGTGAGGGGCGGCGAACGGAGGGCGCCGGCGCTCCCCGGGGATCGGCTCGGCCTCCGCGTCCGCGATCTCCCGGTGCGGAAAGACCCCGCGCTCCGCGAGCTGGCGGAGCACCCGGTCGCGCGCCGCCCGCGCCCCCTCGGGATGGAGCGTCGGGTCGTACCGCCGCGGAGACCGCGGCAGGGCGGTGAGCAGGGCGATCTCGCCCAGGGAGAGCTGGTCCGGCTCCTTGCCGAAGTAGAACCAGGCCGCCGCCCCGACCCCCTCGACGTTGCCGCCGTAGGGGGTCAGGTTGAGGTAGATCTCCAGCAGCTCCTCTTTCGCGAACCGCCGCTCGAGCTGCAAGGCGCGGAAGCTCTCGCGGATCTTCCTGGGCAGCGTCCGCGGCCCCGGCTCGGCCATGCGGGCGATCTGCATGGGGATCGTCGACGCGCCCGAGATCACCTCGCCCGAGCGCAGGTTCAACCACGCCGCTCGCACCACCGCCAGCGGATTGACCCCCGGATGGCTCCAGAACCACCGGTCCTCCGAAGCCACCAAGGCGCGCGGCAGCTCGGGAGGCAGCTCCGCCAGCCGCACCGGGAAGCGCCACCGCTCATCGGCCGGCAGGAAGAACCGGAGCGGCTCGCCAGCGCGGTCGGTCACCCTCACGGCCGGAGGCCGGCGCAGGGCTTCCCAGGGGAAGGGGAACAGCCAGTCCAGGACCCGGAACCAGAGGAAGGGCGCGCCCGCGAGAGCAAGGAGGAGAACGAGGACGGCCCAGCGGCCCCTCACCCCCTGACCCCCTCTCCCACCCCCTCCCGGCCCTACCGGGAGAGGGGGAACCCTTCCAAAATCCTCTCCTGCTTTTCTCCCCCTCTCCCGGTCGGGGGGAGGGCGATGGGAGAGGGGGCCGGGGGGGTGAGGGGTCACCGCAGCCCCACCTCCATCGTCCCCCGCTCTCCGGTCGCCCGGATCGCCGGGTTGTACATCGCCTCGGCCTGCACAGGCGGCACCCGGAACGAGCCCGGCGCGACCGCGCGCACCAGGGCGTAGTGGGTCTGCCAGGAGTCCGGCGGCAGATTGGTGAAGAGCAGGATGCGGTCGTCCCGCAGGTCCATGTAGGCCAGGTTGAGATTGGCGTCGGTGATCCAGGCCGTCTGCTCCGTGGTCTGGAGCCGCGGGTTCTCCACCTCCAGCCCCGAGGGGAGGAGGTTGACGATCACCACGTTCTGGACCGGCCCGGAGACGCTGCGCACCCGCGTCTTGATCACCACCAGGTCGCCCTGCCGGACCGCGTTGAGATCGAGCGCCTGCCCCTCGCGGTTGAGGAAGGTCCGTTCGATCTCCAGCCCCGCCGTCTCCGGCTTGAAGGCCTCGTCGGTCGGCACGCCCCGGGTCAGCAGGCTGAAGAAGGCCGCCCCGGACTTGTAGCCGGAATTCATCTGGATGCGCACCGGCCCGGCGCCGCGAATGGCGATCTTCGCCGTCTTGTTGGTGAAGCTCCCCACCTTCTTGCCGTCCACCAGGACCGAGCCCGAGTAGGCGGGCATCTTCGCCTGGCGCTGGGCGAGCTGGCCGAGGGCCAGCAGGGTGAAGGCCTCCTCCTGCGTGGTCCACTGCGGAATCTCCCCGGCGTCGCGCGACAGCCGGTCGACCAGCCCCGGGATCCGCGGGCTGTTCGGCGTGGCGTCGAGCAGGGCGAGGAGGAGCAGGGCGCGGTTGCGGATCGTCGAGTTCAGATTGCTCCCGGTCTGCCGCGCGATGCGCTCAACCTCGCCGAGCTGGGCGGTCAGGTCCTGCACCGCCCGCGGGTTGCCCGCCGAGCCGTAAGCCGCGGCGAGCATGGCCTTCGACTCCGGCCGCATCTTGTCCAGGTGCTTCTGGCGCAGGAAGTCCATGGTCCCGAGGTCGGCCCGGCCGGCCCGCGCGAGCACCCAGAGCCCGTAGGCCGCGCGCTGGAGCTCGTCGGTGCCGTAGGCCGACTTGGCCTTGACCTGCTCGCGCAGCCAGCGGAGCGCCCCCTCGTGGAGGTTGTTGTCCACCGGATGCCCGGCGCGCCGCGCCTCGACCAGGAAGTGGGCGGCGTAGACGCTCCCCCAGGGGTAGACCTCCTCGCCGCCCGGCCAGAGCGAGAAGCCGCCGGACGGCCGCTGCATGGTCGCGATCCGACGCAGCCCCTCCTGCACCATCTCGGCCGGGTCGCCATGGCCTTTCTTGGGATCCAGCAGCTCGGGCTCCAGCGCCCGCGCCAGGTCGCCGAGATAGATCAGCGGGAACGCCGACGACAGGGTCTGCTCCAGGCAGCCGTAGGGATAGTGGAGCAGGTGCTCCAGCTTGGCCGCGAACTGCACGACCGGCAGCGGGCCGATCCGCAGCTCGCGCCGGAGGGTCTCCGGCCGGTACTGCCCCGGCTGGCGCAGCGGCAGGTCGGTCGTGGCCCTGGCGACCGCGCCCCCCTCCTCCCGCGTGACCGGCGGCAGGTCGGCGCGCACCCCGACGTTAGTGGTCGAGCGCGACTTCTCGCCGTTGCCGTTCGCCGTGGCCACGAACCGGATGTTGCCCGGATTGTCTCCGGTGCGGACCGTGAAGTAGACGGTCTTCTCGCGGCCGTTCGGGATCTCGATGGTCTGCGCGCCTCCCTCGACCCGCGCCGCTCCCTCCACCGCCAGCCCGACCTGGACGTTGCCCGGACGGCCGGTGTCGTTGCGCACGGTCACCGGCACGCGCAGGGTCTCGCCCATGGAGAGGATGCGCGGCAAGGTGGTGAGGATCACCAGCGGGTCGCGCACCCGGGTCTTCTGCTCGGAGGAGCCGAAGCGGTCCTCGTCGATGGCCACAACCATGAGGCGCAGCGCCCCCTGGAACTCCGGCACGTGGAAGCTCACCCGGGCGTTGCCGTCGCCGTCGGCGGTCAGCGGGCCGGACCAGAAGGCGACCGGCTCGACCCGGCGGATGCCCTCCGTCCTCACGTACTGGGCCAGCCCCTCCTCGCCCTCGCCGCCGCCCGGAGGCGCCGGCTTGACCTCGGGGAGGAGCAGGCTGAAGGTGTCGTAGGAGGTCACCGCGAGAGCCAGGCGCCGGTAGAAGAGCTCGAACGGATCGGGCGTCTTCTGCGCCACGAGCTGCAGGATGCCCTCGTCCACCGCCGCGACCGTGACCACCGCGCCCGGCGCCGTCTTGACCCCGACGTCGAGCCGGGTGTTGGGCCGGATCTCCTGAGGCGCCACGATCCCCGGCGTCAGGCGGTTGGCCGCGCGGTCTACGGATAAGGCCACGGCCCCGAAGGCGCGGCCGGCCGAGCCCGGCTCCAGATCCTCGACCTTGCGCACCAGCGTGGCCGTGACGTAGGCGTTCGGCCGGTAGTCCGCGGAGATCGGCACGTCGATCGTCGCCGTGTTGCCCGTG
Organism: Thermoanaerobaculia bacterium; assembly: GCA_036380715.1. Classification (GTDB taxonomy): domain Bacteria; phylum Acidobacteriota; class Thermoanaerobaculia; order Multivoradales; family UBA5704; genus UBA5704. Next base: position 32,688 of record DASVEF010000298.1, read on the forward strand.
AGGGTGTGGACCTGGGTCTCGAGGACGCGGTCGCGCTCGACGGTCAGCAGGAGCTTGCCCGAGAAGGGCGCCTTGACCTGCACCCGCGCCGTGTCGCCCGGCGCGTACTCCTCCTTGTCGAGCGCCAGCTCCAGCCGCGACGGGTTCTTGATCGCCCAGGCCGAGACGCCCCAGCCCTCGACGAACAGCTCAACCTCGGCGGAGGCCTGGGTCGCGGGATCGGTCAGCACCACGCGGTAGCTCCCCCACTTGCGCGGGGTGAACGAGAAGCGCCCGCGCCCCTTGCCGGCCTGGACCGTCTTGGTGCCGGCCAGCACGGCGTCGCGCGTCGATTCATAGCGGAAGCCGCCGCCGGGCGTGCGCCGGAGCACCGTATTCCAGCGGTCCTCGAAGAGGTCGGCCCGCAGAGCGCCCGAGGCCGTCTCCTTGCCCTCAGGCGACAGCGCCACGTACTCCAGCGCCACCTCCTGCCCCGGCTGCGGATACCCTTCGCCGAGCCGCCGCACGCCGACGTAATACGGATAGGGATGGACCCGCAGCCGCGACATCGCGGCCACTCCGCGCCCCCCCTGCTCCTGCACCCGCGCCGTGACCACCGCCTCCAGCGACGAGGGGACCGGCGCACCCGCGGGCATGTCCACCTGGAACCCGGCCCGCCCTTCGTCGTCGAGCTTGCCCTGCGCCGACAGCACCTCCCGGTCGTCCAGCTTGCGCTCGTGGTTGCGGAAGCTGAACGCCTCGTACCCCTTGGCCGAGAAGTCCGCGTCGACCAGCCGCACCCGGGTCTCGACCGGCAACCCGGCGGCCGGCGGTCCGAACAAATAGTTGCTCTGCACCTGGTAGGCGAGCGTCTGCCCCGGCCCGACTTTCTCCTTGGGTCCCTGGATCTCCACGGAGATCCGGTCGGGCACGAACTCCTCCACCTGGAAGCGGTACTGGCCAATGATCTTCTCGGCCACGACCATCTCCAGCGTGTGATGGCCGGTCAGCGAATAGGCCGGCAGGGAGAGGTCGAACGCCGCGAGGCCGCGCTCGCCGGTCTGCAGCCGCCGCGTCTCGAGCTCCCGGCCTTGCGGATCGCGGTGGCGGAGCAGGACCGGCATGGCCGGCGGAGTCTCGAGATTGCCGTCGCGCACGATGGCGAGCCCCTTCAGCGTCTCGCCCGGCCGGTAGAGGTCGCGCTCGCCGTAGAGGAAGGCCTGGTACTCGTCGCCCAGCGGCTCGGCCCCTCCGACGTCGAGCCCGGCCGTGTCGATCGCCATGCGGTCGAGCATGAGGAACGTAAAGTCGTCCCCCCGCTCGACGGTGATCATGAAGGGGCGCCCCTCGGCCAGCGCCTTGGCGTCGGGCAGGCGCCAGACGCCGGAGCCGTCGGTCCGCCCCTGGCCCATGGTCTGGTTCTGGTCCGACACCAGGGTCACCAGGGCGCCGTCGACCGGCGACAGGTCGCGGATCGAAGAGATCCAGACCACCAGCTCGCTCTTCGAGCGCTTGGCCACCACCCCGAGATCGGTCAGCAGCAGCCAGCGCTGGGCCGCCTCGTAGTCGTCCGGCTTGGCGACCGAGACGCGGTAGAGGCCGGGCTTCCTGGGGTCGATCCAGCGGTCGAGCGTGAGCGGGGTCACCTTCCGCTGGTTGCGCCGGCCGCGGAGGTCGAGGTCGGCCTCTTTCAAGCGGTCGCCGAGGGAGTGCTGCACCTCGCCGAAGTAGCCGTAGTCCTCCTCGAAGAAGCCGCCGTAGTTGAAGAGGAAGAAGAGGTTGTTGCGATAGACCCGGTCGATGGCCATCCGCACCTTGGGCAGGTTGACGCTCTCGATCGCGATCGTGTGGTTGCCCGAGGCGGAGAGGAACATCCCCTGGCTCTGGAAGCCGACCGACGGCTCCAGGTCGGGGAGCTGGACGTCCGCCGCGTAGTCCTCGGGCAGCACGGCGTCGTCCGTGGCCGGCATCCCCTTGCCGAGGGTGAGCTTGTACGTCTCGCCCGGCTTGAGGTCGCCGCTGATCACCAGCAGGTTGTTCTCCGCCGACAGGGTGGTGCGGGCCTCGGGAGCCAGGCGAAGGTACTGGCCGGCCACCGCGGCCGAGATCGGCGACGAGAAGCGCACCGTGATCGTCGATTCGCGCGCCCCCGACACGGCCTCGACCCCCCAGACCGCCAGCCGGGTGCTCGATCCGACCTGGATCTCCTTGGCGAACTCCTCGCCGAGCGGCACGTTGCCGTTGGCCGGAGTGAGCTGGGGATCGATGACCAGGCGGATCGTGCGCTCGTTCTGCTGCTTCTGGACCGCGTCCGTGACGAAAGCGATGGACGGGCTCTCCCAGCTCGTCTCCAGGTTGACCGCGATCGGCTCGGACGCGGCCGGATCGACTAGCCGGACGAAGGGCGCGAGGGTCTCGGGATTGACCGGGTAGTTGAAGCGGATCTCGCCCCTGTAGATCACCCGCGCCTTGCCTTCGAGCGCCGGCTCCTCCGTGACGTCCACCGCCTCGACCAGGAACCGGTCGGTGACCACCTTGAGAGCCGTATCGCCGGTGAAGACCTGCCCCTCGCCGAGGATCCGCTCCGGGATCAGGTTGAACGTGTACTCGCTGGCCACCGGGAAGCCGCCGCTCGGCTGGAACCGGAGGGCGTTGGTGTCCTGCCACTTCCACGTCCCGCCGAGCTCCGGCTCGGTCGTGGCCGGAGCCGGATCGAGGATCTCGCCCACCCGACCCTCGCCGAGAGGCCGGTCGAACAGGATGTCCACATACTGCCGGTTCTCGCGGTCGAGAACCACGTCGAACACCGACACCGTCTCCCCGCCCTGAGCCCCCGCCTGGAGCCGAGCCATCGCCGCCGCGATAGGAGTCCGGAAGGCGTAGGCCGACATGGACAGGAACAGCAGGGCGAGGGCGACAAGGGCGATGTCCTTGCCCTGCCACTTGCGGGCAAAGAGAGAGCGGAAGCGAGAAGGGACCTTGTCCCGGGTCTGCGGCGTCGGGTCGGACATGGCGGTCGGCGTCTCCTGTTGGGTTGAACCGGCAGGGATACGCTACCACCAAAACGCCGGGTGCTATGTGCCGCTCCAGAAGGGGCGATGGGCGATCCTGGGCGGCCGCCTCTGTCATCCTGAGCGAAGCGAAGGATCTGGGGGAATAGGAGGCCTCGAATCCCCAGGGGAGGCGCTCTACAAGAACTCCACCTGATTCTCCATCTCCTCCGGAGTGAGCACCGCGTGCACCAGAACCAGTGCTTTCACCAACTGCCCGATGGTCAAGACTCCAGGCTCGTAGTACGCGATTCCCCGATGCCGCACCCCTTGGCCATGAATACGCAGGAAGTCCGCGTCCTGAGTCACGAGAACCCTGCCTTCCCGAGTGGCGTGGGCAAGCTGGCTCTCGTCCTTGGCATGGAGGAGTCCGGTCTCCGGGCTGGTCGTCGCGTCAATACCACGCCGCCGCAGCCCTTCGGCCGCAGGGAAAGGAACGCACTCGTCGAAATGGAAGCGGATCTCACCTGCCACGCAGGTCTTCGAGCTTCTGGTGAAGGCGGCTGGGGGTCTCTCGTTTCATTTC